>JAGLDO010000266.1 GCA_023145555.1 Bacteroidales bacterium | reverse complement strand
TTAAACTTCTTTTTGTTTGACTTTTTGAAATAAAAATATAATAAACTACTAATAATAAATTAATAATTGATAATGCTAACAACCTTGGAAACAGAACAGGATCAAAAGATGTTGGCACAAAAATAACAGGAAGAATAATACCAATAAATGCAAAAAGCAAATAATTTGAAAATTTGATTTTTTGTAACATATTGCCAATTTTAAAAAACAAACATAAATATCTATTAAGTAAAGTAAAAACAATTAATTATATTTCTTTCAAAAAAAATTTATTGCTTTGCAATAATAATTCTTCTACAAAGTTTTAAATATTAATATTATGATACAATTATTAAACAACCATAAAACAATCAGAAAGTACAAAAATCAAGAAATTGACGAAAAAACTTTAAGCGAAATACTTACTGCCGGAACAAGAGCGTCAACAACAGGCAATATGCAAGTTTATAGCATAATTGTTACAAGAGACGATGAAATGAAAGCCAAACTTTCGCCATTTCATTTTGGTCAAAGTATGATTAAAGAAGCTCCGGTTGTACTCACTTTTTGTGCAGATTTTTACCGATTTAACAAATGGTGTGAAAGCCGAAACGCAAAACCGGGATACGACAACTTTCTTTCATTTATGACCGCCGCAATAGATGCATTACTTGTTGCACAAAATGTTTGTATCGCAGCAGAATCGAAAGGCTTGGGAATTTGCTATTTGGGAACAACCTTATATACTGCCGACAAAATAATAGACACATTAAATTTACCCAAAGGTGTAGTTCCTATAACAACTGTAACCATCGGATATCCCGACGAAAAGCAAGAACAAATTGATCGACTTCCTTTAGAGGCGATTATCCATCATGAAACTTATAAAAATTATTCAAGTGAATCAATAAATAAATATTATTCAGAAAAAGAACATCGAAGCGATAACATTGAGTTTGTTAAAGAGAATAGCAAAGAAACATTAGCTCAAGTATTTACAGACATTAGATATACAAAAAAAGATAATATTACTTTTTCTAAAATATTACTAGAAGTTTTAAAGAAACAAGGTTTTTTAAATCAGTAAAAACAAGCCTGAGAACAAATTACTTTCAGGCTTAATTAATCTTTTTTTATAATACTTTTTAACACTAGGCATTTATAATATGTCATTTTTGTGAAATATAGTTTTTCAATATGGCTTTATTCTATACTTTTATTAGCAACAACTTTTAATTGCTTAAAAGCTCAAGATAACAATAATTATATATTGAAGTTTAATACTTCGGATGGTAACTTTTGGGAAGCAAAAAACAAAACTAAGAGCTTTAAAAACGATACTTTATTACTGCATTTTATTAACAACAAACTATTAAAATATATAAATCAGGGCTATACAAATGCAAGTATCGATACAATTGAAATATCAGATAAGCTTATATATATTTCATTCCACAAAAAACACAAATTCTATTTAACATCAATAAACTATTTTTACTTTAATAATCCCAAAAAGCAAATTGAGCACCCTTTTCCTTCATTTAAAACAAAAGCATTTTCACCTGATATTATATATTCTTTACAAGAAAAAACCGTTCGACAATTTGAAAACTCAGGGCATCCATTTGCTTCAATAATAACAGACACAATTCAAACAAAAGGAAATAATATTCACATAAATTATATTATTAACAAAGGTCCATATTACATATTTGATTCATTAGACTTTTTAAAAAACATACG
>JAGLDO010000265.1 GCA_023145555.1 Bacteroidales bacterium | reverse complement strand
CTTCATTTTCTGTGTCATCTTACTCAAAAACAAGTGCTTAGTAATATTTTCGAGCGACGATTTTATTTCTTGAGGTGTAAAAGGTTTTGGAACAAAGTCGAATGCACCATTTTTAGTAGCTTTTACTGCTACATCAAGCGATGCATAGGAAGTAATCATAACTACTATAGTTTTTATTTGATTTTTATTAATATATTCCAAAACCTCAACTCCACTAATTCCCGGAAGTTTATTATCAAGCAAGATAATATCCGGAACTTTTGTTGTAATCATTTCAAGAGCCTCTTCGCCTGAAGATGCTTCTGTAACAGTAAAACTAATAGCATTATCCATAAAAGGATAATCAACTTGAAAATTTCTAAGAATACGAGTAACACCTGATCTAATTCCAGATTCATCATCCACTACCAAAACATCTAAGTTATCCATATTATGTTTATGATTATAATTTTAAAAGCTTGTTTATTTCTCTATGCAATTGATCGATTCTAATTCCTTTTTCCAAATAAAGATCAGCTTTAATCCACGATTTTTCTGATTTAGAATTTACTTCAAAAGAGATTCCTGTTTCAACACTTACTGCTGTTGCAATAATGATAGGAACATCAGGATATTTACGTTTTAGTTTATAACTCAAAATAAAACCGCTGTCATCATTTTCCATCATTAAATCAAGAATAGCCAAATCAGGTTTAACTTTCTTAATCAAGTCTTCAGCTTCAGCCTGACTTTCAGCAGTAATTACATTAAATCCAAAGCCGGTAACTTTATGTTTTATTTGATATAGATAGTCTATGTCGTCATCTACAATCATTATTACTTTTTTCTCTTCCATAATAATCTATTTTATTGATGTTTTGGTATTGTAATTATAAAACGTGTTCCGATTTTTCCTTTATCCGGATTATTATTTGATTCTACTTCAATTTTACCTTTATGCATTTTAACAATTCCATAAGTAGTTGCTAAACCTAATCCGGTACCTTTTCCAATTCCTTTTGTAGTATAAAAAGGAGTAAATAATTTATCCATACTCTCTTTTGGAATTCCGATTCCTGTATCTTCTATTATAAAAATAACATCATTATTATTTTTATTCAGAGTAATATTTAACTCTCCTCCATTTGGCATAGCCTCGATTGCATTTTTATTTAAATTAGTTAAAACTTGCATTATTTGTTCGTTATCAACACTTGCCATAGAATCACTCAAGTTAGATATAAATGTAGTTTTAATATTACGAGGAACTATAATAGAGTTCAAGCTCAATTTTGCAAGTTTTTCTATATCAACATCTTCAAATCTTACTTGATTTTTACGAGCAAAATTCAATAATCCACTTACAATTTTTTTACAACGCTCTGATTGATGGACGATTAATTCTAAATCTTCTTTCATTTCAGGATTATCCTTACACTCATCAAGTAATATGTTAGTGTACATAATTACAACACCAAGCGGATTGTTTAATTCGTGAGCTATACCTGCAGAAAGTTGTCCCATATGTGCTAATTTTTCTGATTGCCTTAATGCTTGTTTTGCGGTATCTAATTTATCATTCGAAACTTCTAAATCTTCTATTGATTTATGCAATTTCTCAATAGTATCAGGTAAACACATTTCATTT
>JAGLDO010000264.1 GCA_023145555.1 Bacteroidales bacterium | reverse complement strand
CTTTTTATTAATTTGTTTTGCTCAAAAAACTCATAAAAATATAATCCTGTTTTTAAATTATATGTTGGTATTGTAACTTTATTTTGCAACATAGAAAAACTAAAACAAGAAACTTCTTTCCCTGTAATATTGTATAATTTCAAAGCACCACTTGTAAAATTGTTATCAATATTAAAATTAAATTCCCGATTACAAGGATTTGGATATGGTGTTGAAATTGATGAAGCAAAAGTTTTTGTAACACCAACTGTTCCGTTTTGAAAAACAACAACAACTATAGAAGAATCAACAATGTTGGCTTCGTCAAAAAACACAAAAGTTACAGTAGTTGTTCCTTGTATTCCCAAATGGTAATAATCACCAATAAAAGAAGTATTTGTGTCTCCGGGCTCAATTGTTAAAGGAGTTGGTGATACAAAAGTTGTTGGTCCATAACAATTCGTCCAACAAAAACTAATATCGGTACCATCAACAATGCTGTTTTCAACTTTTTTAACCTTAACATTTAGCGTATCCGAATTATTGTTTATTACTTTTAAATGAACGGCTGTTGGATCGACTCTTGGATCCACATTTATGCGCAATGTATCATTAGAAACATCATTTTCATCAGTATCTAAAATTACTAAACTTTGTGAAAATCCTGAAAATGAAACAAAAAACAAAAAACAAAAAAACAAAAAAGTTCTCATAACTAAAACGATTTAAAAATTTAAAATATTTTGTGTAAATATAACATTATTAAATATATTTGTTTAAATTTTTTTATTTTGACCTTATTAAAACTTACTAACCATGAAAAAAATCTACCTTGCATTTTTACTTATTTTTAGTGTTCAATTTTTATTTGGACAATCGCCAAGAGTATTGTTGTTGGAGCATTTTACACAAGCTTCTTGTCCTCCATGTGCCTCCTATAACCCGATAGTACAAGAACTAATTGAAAATAATCCCGGAGAAATAGTATCTGTTAAATATCAAACTTCTTGGCCGGGATACGACCCAATGAATGAACACAATCCTGCGCAGGCACAAACTCGCGTTAATTATTACGGAGTAAGCGGTGTTCCTCATAGTGTTATTGATGGAAATCATTTTTCTAATAATCCATATTATTTGGATCAAGAAGTATTAGACGATCGCTTACAATATCCATCACCTTTTGAGTTAAAATTAAGTCATACTATTTCTGCTAATCTTGATTCAATTTATGCACGATTAATTATTAAGGCTACTCAAAACTTTGGTTATCCGCTGGTTGCTCATATAATTGTTGTTGAAAGAGAAATTAATTTTGATGAAGCACCGGGTTCTAATGGAGAAAAATCGTTTCATAATGTAATGAAAAGAATGTTGCCTACTGATTCCGGAACTGATTTACCAACATCATTTACTACAGGAGATTCAACGATTATTGACGTAGCGTGGAAACTTGAAAATGTTTTTAACAAAAACGAGCTTGCCGTAATTGGGTTTGTGCAAGATGATGGTAATAAACAAATTCAACAAGCTGTTATGAGTGATAAAATTCAATTGTATGCTGAAAACGATTACGATTTAGCAATTACTAATGTATCAAACATGCCTATAAGTGTTTGTGGAAACGAAGCAACTATTGCTCCGATTATTACAGTAGCAAACATGGGTAGCATTTCAGCAACGACAATTGATTTTTCTTATTCTGTTAATAATGAGGAAATTGTTTTTACTTACAATAATTCAATTCCTTATACTGTTGAAAAAACTATACAATTTCCGGATTTTACATTTAATATTGCTGATGAAAACAATTTAATTGTTTATCCTGTTTCTATAAATGGTAATTTTGATCAAAACCTTACAAATGACACCGTTTATGCTAAAATACAAAATGCATCTTTGGTGCATAAAAAAATAATTTTAGAAATATTATTTGACAGTAAACCGCACGAAACATTTTGGAAGTTTTATTCTTCCGAGCAACCAAGCGAAATTTTATTTAATGGAGGTCCTTATAGCAGTTCTGTTGCTAATACTGTTGTTCGAGACACATTTGAGTTTTCTGCAGCAGGATGTTATGAGTTTCTTATTCAAGATGCTAGAAGCAATGGACTTGAAGACAGTGCATATTACAAATTAATGGACATAAACGAAAACATAATTTATGAAGGACAAAAATTTACCAATAAAGAAATTGTTCCGTTTGAAGTTGATTTGGAAAGTTCTTTAACTGCGGTAGAATTTAATACTAATAATTTTTCTGTTTTCCCAAATCCTTCATCAGAAACTACAAATATATCTTTCTTTATTACAGACTGTTCTTCTGTTAAAATCTCAATTTTTTCAGCTGTAGGTCAATTAATTTATCAAACTCCAAATAAAGAATATTTATCCGGAAAACATACAATTGATATTCCTGTTTCTAATTGGAATAATGGTGTATATATTGTACAAATTGCTGTTAACAAACAGATTTTTTCTAAAAAACTCCTAATTAACAATTAATTTAAAAGCGAATCTTATTATGAAAAAATTAAATTTTACATTCCTATTAGTATTTATTGCTATTTTGGGTTTTGGACAAGCACAAAGAATAGTTTTACTCGAACATTTTACACAAGCTTCTTGCGGACCTTGTGCTACATATAATCCGGCAGCACAGGAATTGTTAGATGCTAATCCAGGCAAAATAGTTGCAATTAAATACCAAACTTCATGGCCTGGATTTGATCCTATGAACGAACATAATCCAACACAAGTTCAAGCTCGTGTAAATTATTATAGTGTTACCGGCGTTCCAAATTCAGTAATTGATGGTAATTATTTTAATGGTTCTCCGGCAAATTGGGGTCAATCCGATATTGATTATCGTTATGGAATAGCTTCTCCTGCTGAAATAGCTTTAAGTTATTATATTTCTCCTAATTGGGATTCTATTTATATCACAATGACTGCAACCGCAAAATCTGCAATTTCAGGAAATATAAAAGCAAGAATTGCTGTAATAGAAAACGAAATAGCCTGGGATGTTGCTCCTGGCAGTAATGGCGAAAAAGAATTTTATTCAGTAATGAAAAAGATGTTACCGACAGCTACCGGTACAGATGTTCCTGATTTAGCCGTTGACGAAACATTCACAGTTACAACAAACTGGAAACTTGAAAATATTTATAACGAAACAGAAATTGCTGTTGTAGCATTTATTCAAGACGATGGAAACAAGCAGGTTTTACAAGCAGCTTATAGTTCTGTGCCTCTTCCTCAAACATTCGAAAACGAAGTGCTTCTTAATTCATTAAGCGGAATAGGAGATCTTGTTTGTGGTACATCTGTAAGTCCTGTAATAAACATTAAAAATAGAGGGAGCGAAACATTAACAAATTTAAAAATTACATACTCTGTAAACGAAGAGGAAGACAATGTTTATGATTGGACCGGCTCTGTTGGTTTTTTTGAAAATGAAGAAATTAATCTGCCTGCAATTACTTTTAATATGTTGGATACTAATAATGTATTAAATATCAAAACCTCATTACCAAACGGAAGTGTTGATGAGTTTGACACAAATAATAGTATTTCAAAATCATTTGACAAATCATTATTAGCAAACAAAACACTAATATTTAATTTAAAACTTGACAAATATGGTACAGAAACATCTTGGGCTTTGAAAAATAAAGCAGGAAGTTCTCTATATTCTGGAGGTCCATATGCAGATGATTCTTACGAATTAATTACCAAAACATTTAATCTTACACGCTCTGATTGTTACGAACTTATAGTTTACGATAAATATGGTGATGGACTTGATGCCGGTTATGGAAATGGATATTACGTTTTAACCGATGCTAATGATAAACAAATAGTAAGGGGTGCAAAATTTGGAAAAGAAGAATCTACACCTTTTGAGGTTATAACAAATGGTACGCCAACGCTTACTTTTTATCCTGAAAATGGTGCTCTTGATTTCCCGATAGATTCAAATATTACAGTTACATTTGATCAGCCGGTACGAATGTTAAATAACGATCTTATTACAAACTTTGATGATGTTGTTGTTTTTAAAATTGATAGCTGGACAGGGCGTGATGTTAGTTTTTCTGCATCAATAAATGATGATAATACTGTTTTAACTATTAATCCTACAAGAACACTATTTGAAAACTCATCATATTTCTTAAAAATAAATGCTGTTTTAGAAAACTTTTATGATGATGCTATTCTTGCCGATAGTATTGAATTTGAAGCTAAAGAGCCAATTGAAGATAACATTACAGAAATCATAAACAATTCATTACATGCATTTCCAAATCCGGCAAATAGCCAAATTAATGTTACATTTAAAACTGTTTCTCCTTCAAATTATTCTATTACAGCAATTGATCAAATTGGCAGAGAAATTTTTGTGAGCAAATCTGTTGAAAATGCTTTTGGAAATCAAAGTATTCAAATTAATACTTCTGATTGGGCACATGGAATATTTTTGCTAAAAATTGTAATTAACGACAATCTATACACAAAAAAATTAATTATTAATCATAACAAATAGTAATGAGAACAATATTTATACTTGCTATAATCACAATTTCTTTTTCTTGTTTTTCACAAGGAAGCCTTCCTTCTGTAGATATAAAAACCTTGGAAGGAGCCGGATTCAACACTTCTGAAATATCGAATAACGGAAAACCAATTGTCATAAGCTTTTGGGCAACATGGTGTAAGCCTTGCGTTAAAGAACTAACAGCAATTTCTGAGATTTATGAAGATTGGCAAGAAGAAACCGGAGTTAAGGTTATAGCTATTTCTGTAGATGATTCAAAATCAACTTCACGAGTATTGCCATATGTAAATGCGCGAGGTTGGGAGTTTGAAGTATATTTAGATGCTAACGGCGATTTTAAGCGTGCCATGAATGTATTAAATGTTCCTCATACTTTTTTGCTAAATGGCAATTTAGAAATTGTTTCACAGCATACAACTTATGCCGAAGGAAACGAAGATGATTTGTTTGAGGAAATACAAGAATTGGTCTCAGAATAAACAATAAAAATATGCGTATAAAATCAATATTGTTTTTACTTATATTAACTGGCTGTATGACTTCATACGGTCAGTTTTTACAAAACGGTGAAATTCATGGCAATTTTTATGTAAAATCGCAGGTTTATAATTCCGATTCTGCTATTGGAGCAAAAGAAGTAGATGAAAAAGCACGAATGAATGCTTTTGGAAACATCAATTATACAAACGGAGATTTTTCTGCAGGAATGCGTTATGAAGCATATTATAATGCTTTATTGGGTTACGATGAAAATTATAAAGGCTCCGGAATAACATATAAATATGCTTCATACAAAAAGGATAATCTTGAAATTACCCTTGGCAACTTTTATGAGCAATTTGGAATGGGATTTATTTTCCGAACTTTTGAAGATCAGGCTTTAGGATACGACAATGCAATGGAAGGTGTTCGTGTTAAATTTAAACCACATAAAAGCATTACAATAAAAGCCATTTATGGAAAACAACGCTCTTTTTTTGATTTAGGCGAGGGAATTGTTCGTGGAATTGACGGAGAACTTTTTGTAAATGACGTTATTAATTCCTTTAAAGAGAAAAAAACACAAATTACTATTGGTGGTGGTTTTGTAAGTAAGTATCAAGCAGATGAAGATCCTATTTATATACTACCAGAAAATATTGGTGCTTTTGCAGGAAGAATTAATGTTTCTCGTGGAAAAATAAACTTTTACAGCGAATATGCCTACAAAATTAACGATCCTTCTAAAGATAATTCATATATTTTTA
>JAGLDO010000263.1 GCA_023145555.1 Bacteroidales bacterium | reverse complement strand
GTAAATAAATATACTCAATTAATGCAGCCGGATTGCTCAATAAGATATATAATAATAGAGGGAAGTAAAATGGCACTTTTCCTTTGTAGCCAAAAACCGAAAGATCATTTTTAATCGATATCCCAATAATGAAAATTAAAAGGCTAAAAAAACATAAAAGTAAAAAGGCGTTAAATAACTCCGGGGATTTATTTTCTTCTTTAAAGAGAAAAGTATTGTTGTTTTTATATAATGGTAAAAATGAATGAATTAAACCTGTTACCCAAAAATAGCTTGCCGCACTGGCAAAAAAGAGCAGTAATTCAAAAATACCAATTTCTGATAAGGTTAAATGGCTCTTTGTAAATATTATGCTAATTAATAAAAAAGAAGTGAAACGAGATATTTGGAATAGTTGCAGTCCAGATATATTATTTGCTTTTTTTAGTATAGACAAATTAATTATATGTTAGTTTATGTACAACAAAATTACTAAATTTTATGAATAACGAAATTATTTGTTATTTAGTTTCAATATTTGAAATATTTTTGAGAATAGACATAAACATATTAACGCCATATTCTATTAATTCATCGGGGAAATCATAGTTTTGATTATGTAAATCAGGATTATTTTCTCCGGCTCCGAGACCAAACATTGCTCCTTTATAGTTTTTTGTGAAATATGAGAAATCTTCTGACCAACGAAAAGGTTCTTTTGTGTTAATTGCTTGGTAGCTGTTTTGTGTTACTGCTTTTTTAATTATTTCAACACAATTTTTATTGTTGTAGGTTGCTAAAAATATGTCTGTGTATGAAATTTCATAATCTAAAGAATATTTTTGCGCTGTATTTTTTACAATTTTTTCGGCTTCTTGGCTTAGTTTTTTCATGTCATTTTCTTGAAACGAGCGCAATGTTGCCATTATTTGTGCATTTCCGGGAGTTGTGCCAAAAGCTTCTTTTCCTAAGTTTGCATGAACAATTGTTATTAAAACAAAGTTGCTGAATAATAATTTGTTTTTTGAAAATTTCTTTAATTCACTAATAATGCTTGCCAATGCAAAAGCAGGGCTTATCCCACGTTCAGGAAAAGCAGCATGAGAAGTTTTTCCTTTTAAATTTATAATCATGCCTTTTGAAGAGGAAGAGAATATATTGTTATTTATTAAAATACTTCCTAAAGGAAATCCCGGAATATTGTGTAATGCAAAAACATAGTCGGGTTTAAGATTAATAAATTTTTTGTCGTTAATTACATTAAAAGCTCCTTCACCTGTTTCTTCGGCAGGTTGAAACAGTAAAATAATTTTTCCTGAAAAGGAACGATTTGTAGGTATCAATGAAGCTACTCCGGCTATTATTGTCATGTGCCCATCGTGACCACATTTATGAGAAACGTTTTTGTTAGCAGACTTATAATCAAAATCATTTGTTTCGTCAATTGGTAATGCATCGAGTTCAGAACGCAGCATTATTGTTTCACCGGGCAATTTGCCATTAAAGATAAATGCTAAACCGTAACCGCCAATATTTGTAATTATTTCGTTGGGAGAAAATTTCGAAATAAGTTTTACAATTTCTTTTGATGTATTTAGCTCATTACCTGATAATTCGGGTATGCTGTGAAGATGTTTTCTGAAAGAGATGAGTTTTTGTGTGTCAGATATCTTAATATTCATTTTTATAACATAAAATTTGTTATTGTTTTGACATTTAAAAAAACGACTTTTGCAAAATAGATTATAATATAGGGTAAAAAAAGATACTAAACAAGAGAGAAAATAAATGATTATTTAACCATCTAAAAGTTGAGACTGCTCCGAAAAGTAAAGTTGTCAATTTATAGCCGCTTAGCG
>JAGLDO010000262.1 GCA_023145555.1 Bacteroidales bacterium | reverse complement strand
CAATGCAGCATAAAGTTTTTGAAAACGAAGAAATTAAAAATATGTTTACTGCTTTTGGCGTTACTTATGGTACCGAAGAGGATAGTAAAGCATTAAACCTCGAAAAATTAAGATATCATAAAATAATTATTATGTGCGACGCCGATGTAGATGGAAGCCACATTCAAACATTAATTATGACTTTCTTTTTTCGATATATGAACGACATGATTAAACATGGTTATTTATATATTGCAACTCCTCCTTTATATCTTATTAAAAGAGGAAAATCTCAAATATATTGTTGGTCAGAAGATGAACGTGTTGCTGCTATAGCTGAACTTGGAAAAGGAAATGAAAGTGGAGTTCATATTCAGCGTTACAAAGGTTTAGGAGAAATGAATGCCGAACAACTTTGGGTAACTACTATGAATCCTGAGGAACGACAATTACGACAGGTTACTATTGAAAACGCTGTTGAGGCCGATAGAATATTCTCAATGCTTATGGGAGACGATGTGCCACCTCGTAGAGAGTTTATTGAAAAACATGCAAAATTTGCAAATATAGATGTGTAAATATTAAGCCAATCAAAAAGATTGGCTTTTTTTATTGTTAATATAAATGGATTTAATATTTATTTGTATTAATTTCGGATAGAAGTTAAAGTTTTATTTTATGCGTTTTTTCTATATTTTAATATGTGTTGTTTTTGTTACTATTACTAACGCTCAAAATGAGTTAAATAGTAATTTGAGTGCAAAAGTAGATCAGCTAAACAATGAAATAATTACTTATAAAAGTAGTGGTGAACTAAATTTAGCTGCATCAGCATTAAATAAACTTGCATATCTTTATTGGAATAATAATAATACTGATGAAGCATTAAAATGCTTTTTGCAATCAGCAACAATAAACGAAAAATTGAAAAATCATAATGGCAAAAAATTTCTTTATGATAATATTGCCATTTTATATTCTGATAAACAGAATTGTGAAAAAGCACAAGAATATTTTATTCGTAGTTTAAAAATAGTTCAATCACAAGGTAATAAAAAAGTAGAAATAAAATCACTTGTTAATCTTGCAGTTTCTTATACAGAATGTGATAATTCAAAAGAAGCTATTTCATATTTGAATAAAGCCTTAATTATAGCTAAAGTATTAAATGATCTAAAATTAATTCGTAATATTTATGGTCAACTTGCCGAAAACTACGAAATAAATGGAGATAGTCAAAAATCAATGGAAGCATTCAACTTTTTTTCCACTTTTGATAAATATGTACGTGATTTAGAACAAAAAGATAAAGATCAGGCACATAACCAACATATTAGTGAATTAGCAAATAAAACCAAACACGCAGAAGATGTAGCTAGCGAAAAACAAAAAGCATTAGACAATTCAATAATACAACTGAAACAAACTTCCGATTCTTTATTACTTGTAGAGAAAATGAATGAACAACAACAAGAGAAGCTTAAAGCTCAAGAGCGGGCTTTGATTGAAAAAGAAGCACGAATAAAATTGGCAAATCGATTTCGAAACACAATTATATTTAGCCTTATTATTTTATTATCTATACTTATATTATTGTATCGACAGTTTACCCAAAAGAAAAAAGTTAATGCTTTATTATTAGAGCAAAACGAAACCTTAAAACAACAAAAAAATAAAATTGAAAAACATAAGGACGAACTAGAACAAATAAATTATCAATTAAATTTAAAAAATATTCAAATTTTAGACAGCATAACTTATGCTAAAAAAATTCAGGATGCTATTTTACCTTATGAAAAAACAATAAGGGAAAAAATACCGAATTTTTTCATATTTTATAAGCCAAGAGATATTGTTAGTGGTGATTTTTATTGGTATTCAGAAAAAAATGGTAAACATTTTATAGCTGCAGTTGATTGTACCGGACACGGAGTGCCGGGAGCATTTATGAGTATGATTGGGAATACTTTATTAAATGAAATTGTAAATGAAAAAAATATTGATAAACCGTCTGAAATATTAAAAAGATTGAACGATGGAATTGTGAAAATATTGAATCAAAATAAAACAAAAAAAGATATTCAAGGCGATGGTATGGATATTTCACTTTGTT
>JAGLDO010000261.1 GCA_023145555.1 Bacteroidales bacterium | reverse complement strand
ATCTCCTGTTTTTAAATAATATATTGATGAATAAAACTTTAAATACGAATTCCAATACAAAATAAGTTTTTGGTTTTTCTCAATATAAAGTTGCTCTAACTCATTATTAAGATTAATTAATTCGTCATTCTTTTGCGACATCATTCCTTGCACAAAAGCATTATAAATTTTACTTTGAATGCCTATAAGTACTGAATCCGGTTGAATACTCTTAACTTGAACTTCGTAACTGTCTGTCTGTCCTGTATTTCCTTGACATGAAACAAGTTGTAACGAAATAAGCAGTAATGAAATAAATAATAATCGTATCATAGTAAATTGTTTTAAATTAGTTTACGTTATAAACTAAAAAGTTAAAAAAATATTATTTTATATATTGTTTAATTGTATTAACATATTCTTCAAAAGCAATTATTCCGGTTTTTGTAATTTCAATTGATGTATGTTGATAATTATTTAAAAATCCTTTTTTTATTATAATGTAGTTAGCTTTTTTCAACTTTTGAATTTGAACACTTATATTACCTGAAGTAGCTTTAGTAATCTCCTTAATTTCATTAAAGTCAGAATTACCATTTGTAACTAAAAATGAAATAATTGCCAACCTAAGTTGAGAATGTAATATAGGATTTAAGTTATTAAACATTTAATTATTTATTATTTTGAATCATTAGTATTACTCCGGGAATTAAAAAAGTAATAACAGATAAAATCCCCATTGCCAAAGGCTGATAAATCCATTCTAAATTAAAACAAATTAATGCCGAAATATTAATAATTATCCCTGAAAACAAAATTAGTTTACTCTTTATTGTCACACCGGAAATCATAGTACCAACAGATAATAAAATTAGAATAACAGGAATCAGATTTTCTTTTAACATCGGACCGAAAAAAAATCCTAAAATCATCATATTTAAAGAAAGAATAACCCAAGCAATAGACACAATTCTGCTTATTTGATTTTTTTTACTTTTTTTCTTTTTTGAAAAGTAATACCAAGTATAAATAGCACCAATTGGCATTAAAAAATAAGGATAATAATTTATATTATAATATTCGTTTTTTAGTAACACAAATTGACTTATTGAAGCAATAGATACTAAGGCTCCCCAAAAGACATAGATAAAACCATTTTCTTCAAATTTAGTTTTTGCTTCATTAATCACTTGTGTAATCAATTCAAGGCTTTTTTCAGGAGTTAGATTTTCAGTTTTCATATATTTAAGAATAAATTCTTAACAAATATAAATTAGTTTACATTCTAAACCAAATAAATTTATATATTTTTTTAAAATAGCTGCTTCAATAATAAATAATCTTAGTACATGACATAAATTATAAATTGCATAAATGTTTTATTAAAAGTCTTTGCAATGTGTCTCATATAAGCTTATTAGCCCTTTTTAAACAAATTGCTTGCGACACTTTTTGTTATTATTTTTAACCACTGACTGAAAGTCAGTGGTTAATGAAAAGTGCTATTAACACCTAATTAAAACGAGGTGAATTAAAGTAATATTCGTCTCTGTTGGTGTTATCACCAACAGATGTATGCGCTAAGTGCGTAACCACAATGCTGTTGTTCCTATTTAATTACAAGAACTCTACGAGGGTTTGGAATCCTCGTAGAGTTTTTTTTTGATACTCTTTTGTTGTCATTTCGAACAAAATTGAAAACGGCAAAGCCTTCACAGAAGGTAAATCCCAAAAAGATTGTTGGTGATAACACCAACAAGGGCGGATTTATTGAAAACTTTTTTACCATCGCAGACACACTAATCTAGACACTACTAAAGGCGAGGAAAATCAATCTCCCTAACCCTCTTCTCCAAGAGGGAATGATTATGCGCTTAGCGCATAACAATGCTGTTGTTCCTAATAAAAATTAAAAACTATACTTTAGTTTAAACATCATCATATTGTAGTCTGACAAGTTTGCAAACATATTCTTACCTTTGCCGTCAAAAATAGCAGTTGATAATGATATTTCAGCATTATCGGTTGCCATATATGAAATTTCGGGCACATAAACTATTGCAAAATTATTTTCTACATCTTCCCAATCAGAAACAATAAAACCACCGGCTAAAGGTGCAACTTTTAGTCTATCATCAATGAATTTTCTTTCTAATTGAACAAAGAAATAATCGTTTAGATTTTCAGTTCCTCTTTCATTCATAAAACCGTGCATATATTGAAAATTAAGGTAAGTACCATTTGCAAAATTATAATCGGCACCAATAACAAATTTTAAATATGCTTCTTTTTCTAATACTGTTGAATCTTGAGTAACAGGATCAGGTGATGCAGGATACATTGCAGATAAATCGTTTGTCATTATAACATCTTTTTCTGGTAAAAAAGCTGCTGCTTCTGCCCAAACGCCAACTCCTCCAATACTTCCTGCCATATCAG
>JAGLDO010000260.1 GCA_023145555.1 Bacteroidales bacterium | reverse complement strand
AAGCCGAAACAAAAATTAAACTATAGAACTTACCGACAAATTTTTTTTTTATTGATTTTTCCTCTAATTTATTATAGAAATCAGCTGATTTTTTTGCATTTTTTGTATTCTTGTTAATTGTAATTGTGTCAGAATTTATTATAATAGTGTCGGTTTTGAAATACATTAATTTATTATCAATCACAATATAACTACCACCTTTTATAAAAATACTGTCGGGTGTTGTAGCTTCTGTTCTATTTGCAAGTGATGGTTTTGTGATAATTATTATAACTATCACAAACAACAAACCGGCGATATGTTTAGTTTTTTTTGACAAAAATTTAATGATTATTTTTATTTCGATTTTTTTGCATCAAAAATAATTCTACTATTTATTTCTAAAATCAACGATAAAACAACCAGGGTATTTATTCTCAACTGAGCTTTTAAAAGTTTCGGCTTTTTTGGTATCTGAAAAATTTCCTAAAATTACTCTGTATAATTTATTATCGTTAATGTTAGAAACCTGAATATAGATTTTTTTATTATGTGCTTTTTTTAAGCTGTCGCAAATTCTCATTAAATTAGATAACTCTTTGTAACTTGCAATTTGCACTCCAAAACCATTTGGATTAGTCTTGTTGGAGTTAAATTCATATATTTCTTTATTATTGTTGATATATGGTTTGTAATTATTATTGCTGCTGTTTTTATTAACATTGTTACTTATATCGTCTTTTGGGAAATCAACAATTTCAACTTTTACTTTAGTAAGACCGGCTTTTATAAAATTGAGTTTTTTGGCAGCAGATTTAGAAAGATCAATAATTCTGTCTTTTTCAAAAGGACCTCTGTCATTTATTCTAACAACAACAGATTTATTATTTGAAAGATTTGTAACTTTCACTTTTGTGTTAAATGGGAAATTGAGATGAGCCGCCGTTAGTTTTGAGTGTGAATATTTTTCTCCGTTAGCTGTAATGTGACCTTCAAATTTATCGGCATAGAAAGACGCAAGACCATATTGTGTATAATTGTTTTGAGAGTAAATATTTGTTCCTAAAAAAAGTAAAACGGATGTAATAATAATTTGAAATTTTTGCATAGTTAAATGTTTTTTTCGAGCGAAACTCTCGCTGTTCACGAATTTATTTTTTTACCTTTTTGTGAAAAAAAACCGGTTTAATTTTTTTAAGTTGAGCATTTTTAATACCTGCATTTAATTCAAATCCGATTAACAAAACAAATGCATTAATATAGAGCATTACCAGAATTACAATTATAGTACCAATTGAACCATAAAGAGTATTATATCTGCCAAAATGATTAATATAAAAAGAAAAAATAAACGATACTATTATTGATAAAACTGTAGCCAAGGTTGAACCGGCAGATATGAAACGCCATTTGGTTTTTTTTGCAGGAGCAAAATAATAAAGAAAAGATATTGCAAAAAAGAAAAAAGCAATAATAATTATAAATTGCCCGAAATAAATCAGATAATATGTGAGGTTATCATGAAGAACCCCAATACTCACTAAATGATTTAAAAAAGCTCGACTAAATGTAATTAAACTAATTGCAATAGTTGTTAATAAAGTAAGAATTAGTACTAAAATTGATGAGATAAAACGAATGCTAAACCAATTCCTGTTTTCAAAAGAGTTAACAGTAGCATTAAATGCAGAAATCATTGCGGCAATACCATTAGTTGAGAAAATTAATGAAGCTAAAAACCCAAAAGAAAGCAATCCTCCACGTTTGTGCATGGCAATATCTTCTATTGTTGTTTGTATTGTTGAGTAAGCATTATGAGGCATAATACCACTAATCATATGTAGCAGTTCCTCTTGAAAGCCTTCTATTGGGATATATGGAATAAGTGTAAAAAAGAAAATAATGGCAGGGAATATTGCTAAAAAGAAACTGTATGCAACAGCAGAAGCACGCAATGAGATAGCACCATTATACAAACCATTAATAAAAAAAATACTAACATCATAAAGAGGAACTCCATCAAAACCGGGAAGTGTGACTTTTTTGGCTTTTGCCGATAAACGGAAATATTTCCATTTTAATTTTATCTTAGATTTTTTAATGCTCGCCATATTCAATAGCTTTTAAACTCATATCCAGACTTTTAAAATTATGTGTGAGAGCACCAACAGATACGTAATCAACACCACATTCAGCATAACTGCAAATAGTATCTAAGT
>JAGLDO010000026.1 GCA_023145555.1 Bacteroidales bacterium | reverse complement strand
CTCATTTTTGATTACTTTTAAGACGAAATTAAAACGCAAAATAAAATTAATTTAATGCAACTTTCATTAAAACAATCAAAAATAAATTTTAAAAGTTTTTTATGGCATGCTGTGTTTTTGGCTTTAGCTTCAAACTTCATGGATGTTGGTACAATTATTCCTTCCATGTTGATAAAAGCCGGTGGTAGTGCATTTCATCTTGGTTTATTAACTGCAATTATGTTAGGTGGAACAAGTATATTTCAGTTGATATTTGCATCAAATCTTTCCAGAAAAATATATAAAAAAAAGTTCTTACTAATAGGAATAAATCTACGAGTTTTTTCATTAATAGCCTTGGCAATTGTTTTTTATATTTCCGGACTCTTAAGTGATAATATAATTATTTTTTTAATATTTTTTTTAATCTCAATATTTGCCCTTAGTGGTTCGTATTCAGGAGTATCGTATAATGATGTTTTTGGAAAATCTGTGAGACAAGAAAGTTGGAAACATTTTTTCTCGTTAAAGCAAACAATTAATAGTATAGGTATGTTTTTTTCTGCATTACTTGTCAGATATTTAATAAAGAGGATTGAATATCCCGATAATTATTCTTTATTATTTTTTTGTGCAGGTTTTCTTTTATTGATTGCTACAGCGGGATTCTGGAATATTAGAGAGTTTCCTTCAAAAATTGTTTATAAAAAAAATATAATTGATTTTTTCCGATTAATTCCGTCTGAAATAAAAAAGAATCCAAACTTGAGAAATTATTTATTTATTATAAACAGTTTGGGATTAGGAATCAGCATTCTGCCTTTTTTAATACTTTTTGCAAAAGATAAATTTGGTTTGTCGTATGAACTTATTGGTAATTTTTTGGTGTTTCGAACTATAGGGATGTTGTTTGCGAGTTTAATCTTTTTTAAAATATCGCATAAAATTAATTATAAAACGCTGTTAAAATTTAGCTTGATTATTGGTGCTTCATTACCGGTAATGGCTTTATTTCTTGGTGACAGTCAATTCCTTTATCAATTTTTGTTTGCTTTATCAGGAATTTTTGTAGCAATTTATAAGATAAGCAATAATGGTGTTTTAATGGAAATATCAACAAATGAAAATAGAGCATTATATACGGGAATTTCAGGAGCAGGTAGCATATTAACCGCAATTTTTCCATTAATAGCTGGTTTATTAATTAGTCAATTAGGTTATATTGTGGTATTTGGTTCTGTTTCTTTATTAGTATTATCAAGTTTCGTTTTTGTAAATAAGCTGAATTGTAAAAAAAATTAACCTTCAAAAGCTAACTTCTGAAGGTTAATATTAAATATTATTCTTGTTATAAACCAATCAACTTATTTTATGATAAGTTAAATCATTATTTAACTTTTTACTTTGCACCGAATTGGTCGCAAGCGTCAATTACATAATGTAAGTGTGCAACGGCAGGTCCGCCACCCATAAGTCCGGCTACAAGTCCTGCTTCCAAAATTTCTTGTTTTGTGGCACCTTCGGCTATAGCATTTTTAGTATGAAATGCTATGCAAAAAACACAAGAAGCTGTTACACCAAGTGCAATTGAAATAAGCTCTTTTGTTTTAGTGCTGAGTGCTCCCGGTTTTTCTGCTTGTTTTACAAACTCCATAAGAGCTTTTGCATAACCCGGATTTATTTCTCCTGCTTTCTTCATTAAATCCATAAATTGATTATAAGAACGCTTCATGTCTGTTGATAAATTTTCCATTTTTTTTCTCCTTTAATTTTAATTATTTTGCTATTAATTTATTAAAATTTTACAATTTGTTCGTTTAGCTAATGTTTTTTGTAGAAACAATTTCTGAATTCAAATAATTTCAGTTCATAAACATTTTAATATCATCGTCAACAGTGCCTATTGAAGCAAGTCCAAATTTTTCTTGAAGCACCTTGCGAATATTAGGCGAAAAGAAAGCAGGCAAAGTTGGTCCTGTATGAATATCTTTAACCCCAAGATATAATAATGCAAGAAGTACAATAACAGCTTTTTGCTCATACCATGCAATGTTATATTTAATTGGTAATTCGTTTATATCATTAAGTTCAAAAATTTCTTTTAGTTTGAGTGCAATAACAACTAATGAATAAGAGTCGTTGCATTGACCTGCGTCAAGAACTCTTGGTATGCCGTTTATATCGCCTAATTGAAGTTTATTATAACGATATTTTGCACAACCTGCTGTTAATATCACTGTATCATGTGGTAATTTTTGTGCAAATTCAGTGTAATAGTTTCTGCTTTTCATTCTCCCGTCACATCCTGCCATTACAAAGAATTTTTTTATAGCACCTGTTTTTACTGCATCAACAATTTTATCTGCAAGTTTAACAACCTGATTATGAGCAAATCCACCGATTATTTCACCTTTTTCAATTTCAATAGGTGTTTTGCATTTTTTTGCCATTTCAATAATTTCAGAGAAATCTTTTTGTCCTCCTTCAGCTCTTTCCGGTATATGTTTGAACCCGGGAAATCCTGATGTTCCTGTTGTAAATACTCTATCGCTATATGAAGCATCTTTTTTTGGTGGCACAATACAATTTGTTGTAAACAAAATTGGTCCGTTAAAAGTTTCAAATTCTTCTTTTTGTTTCCACCAAGCATTACCGTAATTGCCAATAAAATTTTTATACTTTTTAAAAGCCGGGTAATAATTTGCCGGTAGCATCTCGCCATGAGTGTAAACATCAATTCCGGTACCTTGGGTCTGTTTTAATAAATCTTCCATATCTCTTAAGTCGTGTCCGCTTATTAAGATACCGGGTTTATTACTGACACCAATATTTACTTTTGTGATTTCAGGATTCCCGTAAGTTGTTGTATTTGCTTTGTCTAAAATAGCCATTGCATCAACACCAAATTTACCGGTTTCAAGAACTAAGGCAACTAAATCTTCTGCACTAAGAGCATCATTTGTTGTGTCAACCAAAGCTTTTTGCATAAAATCATAAAGAGATTTGTCTTCAAACCCTAAATTAAAAGCATGCTCTGTGTAAGCTGCTAAACCTTTTAATCCGTAAACAACTAATTCTCTTAATCCTCTAATATCTTCATCTTTAGTTGCCAAAACTCCAATTGAAATATTTTTTGCTTCAAATTCTTCAACAGAATTTCCATACCATGTAGCAGATTCATGTAAATTTTTAGGAATTGTACCACCGGCATTCATAAGCTCATGTTTAATCTCTTCACGAAGTTTTAACCCTTCTCTAACGCTTTCGAAAAATCTCTCTTTATCAAAATTGGCATTAGTAATGGTCATAAATAAACCTTCGTAAACGATTTTATTAACTTTTGCATTTTCTATTCCAAGCTCCCGTGCTTTAGTGCTGTAGATAGAAATACCCTTTAATACAAATATTAAAAGATCTTGCATGTTTGCAAGGTCATCAGTTTTCCCGCAAACACCTTTTACTGTGCAGCCTGTCCCTTTTGCTGTTTCTTGACATTGATAACAAAACATACTCATAACTTTTTTTATTTAATTTTAATTAATTAACACCTTTTTTTACTAATTTAAAACAATAAACCTGCTTTATCAAATATTTTTTTAACCTGCTAAAAATTAAAGTAATAAATTAGTTATAACTTATTTGCAATATTACTTACTATATTATAAGCATTTTGTAACATAGGTTACAAAATGTGATTATATTTATTATTTATTTTATTTTTAAATGACAAAATAACAGTAAAAAATATTTGGCATACATATTGATAAATCGATATATATAAATATCAATATGAATCAATAAAACTAACTAAAATGTTACAAACCAATTTAAAGCACATTAACAGCACTGAAGAATTTAATAAGTTTATTGAAGAAAATGAAAATACCATGATTTCCTGTGGCAGAATGGGGCCAATGTGTCTTCCTGTTTACGATATTATGGAAGAACTTGAGAGTGATGGTAAATACGAGAATGTAAAATTTGCCGATATGGAATTTGACATTCCTGATGCTCACGTTATTAGAAACGCTCCAATGTGTGCAGGTTTTATGGGATTGCCGTTTACTGGTTATTATAAAAAAGGTGAGATGGTTAAAGCAACTACTAGTATTCAAAATGTAGATCAGATTACTAAAATTTTGGATGAAGAATTTTAGATTTTAAATATGGCTATTTGTATCAATTTGCAAATAGCCTTTTCTTATTCCTTATAATTCGTGTTTCTTCGACTTTTCGAATTGAATTAAAAATACATTTTTACTAATGAAAGAAATATTTGATATAATAATAATAGGTGGAGGTCCTGCAGGACTGACAGCCGGAATTTACTCTGCAAGAGCAAAGAAAAAAACATTAATTCTTAACGAAGGCACTGTTGGAGGGCAGATGGTTTTGAGTTATGAGATTGCCAATTATCCGGGTGTTCAAAATATTGGGGGTTATCAACTTGGCAGTATTATGAAAAAGCAAGCAAAATCGTTTGGTTGTGTAATAAAATCAAATAATACTATTTCAAAATTAGATATCTCTAATAAAATAAAGACTATTCAAACATCTGATGGAAATATTTACGAAGCAAAATCAGTTATATTGGCTCTTGGAGGGAAAGCCAGAACATTAAATGTAGAGGGCGAAAATGAATTCAAAGGAAAAGGCATTTCGTTTTGTGCAACGTGTGATGGCGATTTTTTTCAAGATAAAGATATTATAGTCGTTGGTGGTGGGAACTCTGCATTAGAAGAAGCCGTTTCGTTAACACAATACGCATCATCGGTTACTATTGTTCATGAATTTGACCATTTTCAGGCTTCCGACATTGCAATAAAAGAGGCTAAAGAAAACAAAAAAATTAGCTTTATTATGGAGTCTACTATTTCCGGTTTTTTTGGAGACAGTCAGCTGAATAAAGTTAATATTAAAAATCTAAAAACAGGAGAAATATATGAGAAAAATATTGACGGTGTTTTTATTTTTATAGGCTATGTTCCAAATACTGATATATGTAAAGATAAAGTTGATTTACTCGAAACCGGAGAGATTATTGTTGACGAAAAATTTCAAACAAATTTAAAAGGTATCTTTGCTGGCGGAGATTCTATACCTAAACGATTTAAACAAATTACAACTGCTGTTGCCGATGGTACAAATGCAGCTTTATTTGCAACAGAGTTTTTAAACTCTTTATAAAAATAAAAAGATGAAAAAAATTTATCAAGATTCGGGTGTCGAGTTAAAAAAATTTACCGCAAGCAATTATGACACAATAATGAATATTGCTTCATTTGGTATGTATAAGGGGTTTATCAAAAATGCAATAAAAGCTGTAGATGTACAACCTAACGACAAGGTACTTGATTTAGGTTGTGGTACAGGCAGAAATATTTTATTAATGAATAATTTTTCAGGTAATAACTCTTCTTTTACAGGATTGGATATTTCTGAAGATATGGAAAAACAATTTTTGGCAAATACTAAAGAGCACAAAAATATAAAATTTATTAATAAAAGGATTGACCAACCTTTTGAGCTTGACCAAAAATTTGATAAAGTTTTTATCAGTTTCGTTATTCATGGTTTCCCTCATGAAATAAGAAAAATTGTTATTAAAAATGCTTACGACAATTTAAAACCCGGTGGCACTTTTAATATTCTTGATTTTTCTGAGTTTGACATGAACAAAATGCCTTTTCATCATCGTCTTGTATTTAAAAAAATTGAATGTAAATATGCGTTTGACTTTATTGAAAGAGACTGGAAATCAATTCTCAAAGATTATGGATTTAACGATTTTTATGAAACATTTTATTTTAAAAAATATGTACGATTGCTTAAAGCAGTAAAAATAAGCTAATTACATTAATCCTGAAAATTCATTAATTTTTTACGATAAAGACACTCTGCTTTTTCGGATTTGTAATCCGAAAGCATTAATATACAGCTTGTTAATTCGGAATTACAAATCCCGAACAGCAGTCGGAGTGGACTCAATAATATTTCGGAGAAAAATAAAAAATTTACTGTTTAGGTTTAATTTTAATTTTTTGTCCCGGTGCTATTTTTCTGGCGTTTGAAATATTGTTTAGTTTCATTATATCTGTATTTGAAACTCCGGGATACTTTTTAGCAATGTCCCAAAGATTATCTCCATATTTTATAGTATAATAAACATAGTTGCCTGAATTTTTTTGTTTTGTTGTTGTTTTTGGAGAAGTAGGAACTTTTTTACCAACAGATTTCTGTTTCTGGGCAAAAGACATTGAGTTAATTTTTTTGTAATATTTTGCTTTATTTTTAGGAACATATACAACTAATCGTTGTCCGGCTCTGATAAAATTTCGTCTGATACGATTCCAATAACGCACATCGGAAGTTCTGACATGATACCAGCTGGAAATAAAGCCCAGATTATCACCCGTTTGAACTCTATAATAAAGTTTGGTATAATTTCCTGATGGAGCTTTAGGATGGTATTTTTTGTATTTTGGAGGTGCTTTGTGAACACTGTTTGGGTCAAAAAACACAGAATCTTTATATGCAAAAATAGAATCTTGAAAATCAATAAATTGAGTTGTGTATTGAACAGGTAATTTTAATGAATAAGATTTATTATAAGCCGGAATAATATCGCGACGATATTGAGGGTTTAAATCACGAAGCATTTGAACAGGTATTTGCAAAACTTCAGCTACTTGACGTAAATGCAAAGGTTCGGATACCATTATTGTATCTGTCACAATTGGTAAGTCAATTTTACGAGGACTTAAGTTATGTTCTTGATAATAATTCATAACATAAGTAGCAGCAATAAAAGCAGGAACATACCCTCGTGTTTCTCTTGGCAATCGGTAATAGATATCCCAATAATCACGTTTACCGCCAGAACGTCTAATTGCTTTATTTACATTGCCGGCACCACAATTGTAAGCCGCAATTGCTAAAACCCAATCATCATAAATTCTATATAAATCTTTTAAATAATTAGCCGCAGCATAACTTGATTTTATTGGGTCGCGACGTTCGTCAACAATTGAGTTAATTTCCAATTTGTAGCTTTTCCCTGTGTAATACATAAACTGCCACATTCCTGTTGCGCCAACTCTGGATATTGCTCTTGGATTTAATGCAGATTCAATTACCGGAAGATATTTTAGTTCTACAGGTAAGTCGTTAGCATCAAGGATTTGTTCAAATACAGGGAAATAATATTGAGATAATCCAAGCATGACCTCAACTAAATCGCGCTTTTTGTGTGTATACAGATTAATGTAATTTCTAACAACTTTGTTAAATGACAAGTTAATAAATACAGGTAATTCACTAAGTCTTTTTATATAAACAGAATCAGCAAAATCAGGAATTATTGAATCGTTAAATTCACTCACGACAAATCCACTGTCATTTGTTTGTAACGACTGCTGAACATACCAAAGACGAAGTAAGCTATCGAGATTTTGCGAAAAGTTCAACTCAGTGAATTGTGATTTTACTTTTGTAGAATCCTTGTCATTATCATGTGCAAAAGTCACAAATGATTGAGAAACTAGGAATATTATTATTATTGTTTTTTTTAATATCTTCATTAAATTAAGTTAAAAGTTCATAAAGTTATATACATAATCACAAGCGAATTACAATAATTTAGACGCATTCTGCAACTTGCTTATAATAAACACAATACATCTACAGCTGTAATAATTATAACCATTTTATACTGAATTTTTTAATTATAAATTATATTAATTAGTAAAACTAAAATCTGATAGTACATCTAATTCCTATCGGATAATTATTTGTTGATGATGCAAAGATAACACTTTTTGGATTAACTAACATAGGTTCAACTCTTAAAGATAAGTCATCGCTAATATCATAGTCATAAAAATTGGCATCAACACTTGCATCAATAATATTTAATATATATAATGCAAATACCCCAATGTAGCATAAATCACGGTTGCGTCGCCAATAATCTTTTTGATTTAGCAGGCTCTCTTCACTTGCCCAAGGATAACTATCAACTGTAGTTGTGTCGTTATCAATACGATAATTATAAGCAGTTTTATATTGTTGATAATAATTATTGTTCTTGTCGGCAAAATATATTAAAGTCCCAAAACCTGCATAGATTACAGGAATTTTCCAATATTTTTTATTATAAGCTTGTCCCATTCCAGGTATAGCTATTGAAAAATAAGAGGCTAATCTGGGTGAGTGCTTTTTTATTTCCACACTATCGGCAATATTATTATTGCTTTTCTGCCCAAATGAGAATGATGCAAGAAATAGCAAAAAAATAATAGTTATACTTTTAGGAATGAAATTTTTCAAAGTAATATTAATTAAAATTATTTTTTACTTAAAACAGAATATTAACAAATAATTAATAATATTTAGAAAGAAGGGAGATATTTGAAATTAATATAAATAAGTTAAATAATTAATTATTTAATTTATCAAAAATACCAACAATACGCTCTAATTCCTCATCGGTTTTAAAAGGAATAATAATTTTCCCTTTACCTTTCAAATTTCGTTTAAAATCAACCTGAGTATTAAAAAAATTAGACAATTGTTTTTGAAGTTGAACATATTCCTCATTATTACTAACGGATTTGTCTGACTTATTGTTGTTATTGTTATTAGACAATTCTCTGACTAAATCTTCAACTTTACGAACAGACAAACCTTGTTCAATAATTTTTTTAAAAATATTTAATTGGCTTTTTGCATCCTCAATATTTACTAATGCACGAGCATGTCCCATTGAAACATACTTGCTACGAATACCAAGTTGAATTTCGGCAGGTAATTTAAGTAAACGTAAATAATTGGTGATGGTTGAGCGTTTTTTACCAACTCTGTCGCTCAAAACTTCTTGAGTTAATTTACATTCTTCAATCAAACGTTGGTAACTAATTGCAACCTCAATAGCATCTAAGTCTTCACGTTGGATATTTTCAACCAAAGCCAACTCAAGCATAGCCTGATCGTCAGCTGTACGGACATAAGCGGGTATTTGAGTTAAGCCGGCAAGTTTTGAAGCTCGCAACCTTCTTTCACCTGTGATTAATTGGTATTCTCTTTTGTTAATTTTACGAACAGTAATAGGCTGAATAATACCTAATTTCTTAATTGAATTAGATAGTTCATTTAAAGCTTCTTCGTCAAATTGTGTACGTGGTTGAAAAGGATTAACATCGATATACGAGATATTAATTTCACTAATATTCTCATCGTTTTCTAAAACTTTTTCAGAATCTTCAATTAATGCCCCAAGTCCTCTTCCTAATGCTTTTTTCTTTGCTGCCATTTGTTAAATTGTGATTTGTGTAGTTACAAATTGAAGTAAAAACTAACTACAAAAGTATTAATTTTAATAATAATTTAGTATATAAGTCAAATTTTTATTTTATAATTTTTTCTTCGTTACTAATATTCGTCATTTCATTTTTTTGCAATAATTCACGAGCTAAATTTAAATAATTAGTCGATCCCGGTGATGATGAATCATAGAGAAGAATTGGTTGTCCGTAACTTGGTGCCTCACTTAATTTAACATTTCTTTTAATAATAGTTTCAAAAACCATTTGCTGGAAATGTTT
The DNA here is from genome assembly GCA_023145555.1 of Bacteroidales bacterium. Classification (GTDB taxonomy): domain Bacteria; phylum Bacteroidota; class Bacteroidia; order Bacteroidales; family B39-G9; genus B39-G9. Next base: position 604 of record JAGLDO010000026.1, on the reverse strand, counting down.
ATTTACCTCTTCAACAACCTGATTAGATAATCTTAAACGAGAATCATACATTGTAAGTAAAAATCCTTCAATTTCTAACTCAGGATTTAATCTGGTTTGAATTATTTTTATTGTATTTAATAATTTACCTAATCCTTCGAGGGCAAAATATTCACACTGAACAGGGATAATTAAAGAATCGGCAGCAGTTAAGGCATTAACAGTTATTAATCCTAAAGAAGGTGAACAGTCAATAAAAATGAAATCATAATCACCCTTAATTTTTTCAATAACCATTTTCATGGTTTTCTCTCTATTGGGCATATTAAGCATTTCAATTTCGGCACCTACTAAGTCAATGCTTGAAGGGATGATGTCAAGTCCGTCAATTTCTGTATTTAAAATAATATCGTTTGGATTAACTTCATCAACAATGCATTCGTAAATGCTTGTTTTAATATTCCTAACATCAAAGCCTAAACCCGAAGTTGCATTAGCTTGAGGATCTGCATCAATCAATAATATTTTGTGCTCGAGAACTGCCAGACTTGCTGCTAAATTTATTGCTGTAGTTGTTTTTCCTACTCCTCCTTTTTGATTTGCAAACGCTATTACTTTAGGCATA
>JAGLDO010000259.1 GCA_023145555.1 Bacteroidales bacterium | reverse complement strand
TAAAAAAAACAAAAATTAAATTACAAGGTTTTTTATATAAATCCAAAATTCACGAACGGCGAAGCCCTCAACGAAATTAATTTGCAGGATTAAGTAACTATCCGAGTCACGGCTTGTGGATTTAAAGAATTGCAATGATTTAGAATTTTTTTGGAATCAAATTATTATTTATTTGATTTTTTTTTATATTTTTATGAAAATTTAATCAATATTATGTTAAAATTAATAATTAGCAAAATCAAAAATTTTAATAAATATAAGAGTATAGCGGATAAATATTTTTTAGTTGGTTTTTTCATAATATTATGCTTAGTTGTTATTTTTGCTGCTATATCTATTTATCAGGTAAAGCATAAGTATAAAATTGATACTGAGAAGATAAGCAGATACTACATAGATGCACAGAAACAAATTGCTAAAAGCAAAGTAGAAGCTGCTTTAGATATTATTCAATATAAAAAAGTCCAAACTGAAAACAAAGCCAAAGATGAAATAAAAAGAAGAGCTTATAATGCTTATAACATTGCTTTAAACATTTATAAAAAAAATATAAATAATAAATCAAAGCAAGAGATTAAAGAGTTAATAAAACAAGCTTTGAGACCAATAAGATATGAAAATGGTGAAAATTATATTTTTATTATTGATTTAAAAGGAACTGAGATACTCTACCCAATCGAGCCACAATTAGAAAATGTAAACTCATTAAATTTACAAGATGCTAAAGGCAACTATGTTATTAGAGAAGAACTGAGAATAGTAAAAAAATATAAAGAAGGATATGTGAAAAATTATTGGAGGAAATTCGGTTCAAGTTCTGAACTTATTTATCCGGGAGTGTCATTTGTTAAACTTTTTAAACCATTGAATTGGTGTATTGGCACCGGCGTTTATCTTGATGATGTAGAGAAGAAGATTAAGAATGATGTTATTAGAGAAATTGCTTCTATTCGTTTTGGCAAAGAAGGATATGTTTTTATAAATAAATATAATGGTGATGCATTAATTACTAACGGTAAGGTTGTAACAGATAATCGAAATTTATGGGAATTATCCGATCCTAATGGAGTAAAGGTTATTCAAGAAGAGCGAAAAGCAGTTGAGAATCCTGATGGTGGTTACATTTATTATGTTTGGAATAAATTATCAGAACCTATTCCTACAAAGAAAGTGTCTTTTATTAAAGGGTTCCCTGACTGGCAATGGATGATTGGTGCAGGTGTATATTTAGATGAGATTGACAACATTGTAGAAAAACAAAAAGCAGAATTAAAATATAATTTATATTTTCAGACTTTATTAATTCTAATAATTTTAATTTTTTTCTCATTCATAGTTTTTTTTATCACGAGAATTTTGGCTAAATCAATCTCTTCAAGCATTAACTCACTTATTAATTTTTTCAAAAAAGCATCAACAGAATTTGTTGAAATTGATGTTGATAAATTAAAATTTCCTGAATTTAAATTATTAGCAGTTGCTGCAAATAAAATGATATATGAAAGAAACAAAGCATATAATGATTTATCAATAGAGAAAGCATACTTTGAAGAATTGTTTGAGAGTTCGCCTGAAGCAATTGTAATAACAGATAATAATAGCAAATTACTTAGAATGAATAAGGAGTTTGTTGACATGTTTGGATACACTCATCAAGAAGTTCTAAAAACAAAGGTTGATGAATTAATTATACCGTCTCATCTAAAGGAAGAATCATTAGATTTAACACGAAAAGTTGCTAGAGGTAAAATAGTTTTTAAAGAATCTATACGTAAACGCAAAGACGGGAAATTAATATATGTTTCAATACTTGGGACTCCTATTGTTATTGGAGGAGGACAGGTTGCTGTCTATGGAATTTATAGAGATATAAGCGAACAAAAAGAATATGAAAAAAGCTTAAAAGAAGCAAAAGAAAAGGCTGAAAAAGCAGTTAAATTTCAATCTGCATTTTTAGATAATTTATCCCATGAAATAAGAACTCCGATGAACGCTATTGTAGGATTTTCAAATATGTTAAATAAACAGCTTGATGATAAAACAAGAGCCAAATATATTAATATAATTAATGAAAGTTGCATGTCTCTTCTAACTATAATTGAAGATATTCTTGATATATCAAAAATTGAATCAGGTCAACTTAAGTTAAGTTATTCAGAAGTCAATATTAATGATGTCTTTGTTGAATTATATACATTTTTTCAAGAGAAGTTAAATGAACAAAACAAGGTTGTTAAGCTATTTTTTAAGAATTACTCTGAAACTGAAAGTTTTTCAATATCCACAGATGTTATTAGGTTTCGACAAATATTAAATAAATTGATTGTTAATGCAATTAAGTTTACTGAAAAAGGATTTGTTGAATTTGGTTGTGAGAAACAAAAGAACAATTTAGTATTTTATGTTAAAGATACAGGTATTGGTATTGCTGAAGATCAATTTGAGCATATTTTTGACAGATTTAGAAAAATTGAAACAGATAATTCCGTATTGTATGGTGGAACAGGATTGGGTTTGTCAATTTCAAAAAAATTAGTTGAGATGCTTCATGGTAGAATATGGCTTGAATCTGAATTAGGCAAAGGATCAACATTTTACTTTACAGTACCAAGTGTTAGTAAAGTATAAATATTGAATCCACTCCGAAAAGTTATATTTTTA
>JAGLDO010000258.1 GCA_023145555.1 Bacteroidales bacterium | reverse complement strand
AGAAAAAATATGCTCGGTAAAATTTATGTATTAATGTTGGAATAAAATGTAATTATCGGGTACTTCAAACTGTTCGTCTGATATTGACTCATCCAAAATATCTATTACTTCAAGTGTTAATAATTCGTTTCCATTTTCATCTTTCTCAACAGATTTCATGGGAAAGCTATTTTGATTATTTGGAATTTGAATAAAAAACAAAGCACTTTTTTCTGATCTGTTAGTAATTTTTAAAAACGGCACAAAAAATAAAAAATAATCATTTGCAACAAAATATTCGACTGTAATATTATCATCAAGGTTTTTAACTATCCATTTTTTACACGAATAATTGAAAAAAGATTCAGTTTCTTCTGTTTTTCTGATTCTTAAATTTTCAATAGAAAATGGCTGAAACAATGAAACCGGCATATACATATACATTTTATTAATAGCAGAAATTGCAATTAATGAAGTATCGTTTGTGTTTACAATTAATGAATTTAAAATGTTACCATGCTTATTGTATTCATCAACACGAACTAATTCATTTTTCACAATATACGAAAAGTAGGTTGTGTCATGCTTTGTAATTTTTCGAAAAGAAATTTGTCCTTCAAATGAATCATTTGCAAATGAAACTGTTGTAATAAAGAATAGTATTATGCTAATTATTTTTGTCATAAATAATTGTATATTTAATTTTATCAAAAATACATAAGTAAACCGACTTGTTCAAAATATTATGAATTATAATAATCAAAATCTCGGCAAAACCGGAGAAATATTAGCAAAGGAGTATTTGGTAAGCAAAGGATATTTAATTTTGGAAACAAACTGGAGAACAGGTCATTTAGAAGTAGATATTATAGCAAAAAGCAGTAATAACATTATCGTTTTTGTTGAAGTTAAAACACGAAAAACAAAATATTATGGAGAGCCTCACGAATTTGTAACAAAAAAGAAACAAGAAAATTTGATCGAAGCGGCCGAGGTTTTTGTAGAAAAAAATAATTTAGATAATGACCTTCGTTTTGATATAATTTCTATAATTATTAATAACTTTAATAAAACTATTGATCATATTGAATATGCATTTTATCCGGAATTTTGAATGGCATTAAAAGATTATATTCGCGACTTCATAAAACTTATCTATCCTGATAATTGTCCGGCATGTGGTAGGATTTTACTTGAAAATGATAACTTTTTGTGTACAAAATGCAGATTTGATTTGCCTCTCACTAATTTTCATCTTGAAAAGGATAATATTGTGGAACAAATTTTTTGGGGAAGAACTACAATAGAACGAGCAACATCGTTATTGTTTTTTCAAAAAAAGAGTAGATATCAAAAACTTATACATCAACTTAAATACAAAGGGAAAAAAGAAATTGGTTTTGAGTTAGGAGTTTTGTTAGGCAGTCAACTCAAAAAGTCTGATTGGATTAAAAATATTGATTATATTATTCCCGTTCCTTTGCATCCAAAAAGACAAAAGAAAAGAGGCTACAATCAAAGTGAGTGGATTGGTAAAGGACTGGAAGAACAATTGGGAATTCCGCAAATTACAGATTGTTTAGTTCGAACAAAACATACCGAAACACAAACTAAAAAATCTAAAGCGGAGAGATGGGAAAATGTATCGTCAATTTTTACTGTTCAAAATGAGAGCTTTATTACAAACAAAAGCATTTTGTTAATTGATGATGTATTAACTACAGGAGCAACAATTGAATCGTGTGCACAAACAATTTTAGATGAAAAGAAAGGCGGCAAAGTGTATATTGCAACAATAGGTTATGCTAAAGCTTAGGGTTTCCCCAACGAAAAGATTTCTCTGCTTTCAAGCCAATTAAATCAATAATACGCTCTACAACAGACAATACGACTTCATTAATATTTTTTGGATTGTTGTAAAAAGAAGGATTTGCATCACAAATAATTCCACCGGCAAGAGTAATGGTTTCCATGTTTTTAATAGAAATTAAACTAAATGGCGTTTCTCGTGTAACTAAAATTAATTTCCTTCTTTGTTTTAAAGTAACTTCGGCAGCGCGAGATATTAAATCAGAAGATATTCCTGTAGCGATTTTCCCTAGAGTTCCCATTGAACAAGGACAAACAATCATAGAATGATATATTGACGAACCGGAAGCCATTGGTGCGTAAAAGTCGCTATTTTCGTAAATTTTAAATTGATATCTATTATAATCTGAATTGTTTAATTCATGCTCCCAAATTTCCTTTCCATTTTTTGAAAAAACAACAGAAACCTCATCAATTTGCTCAGATAATTCATTAAGTTTTTGTAACAGCAAATCGGCATAAATAGCACCACTTGCACCCGATACTGCTACAATTATTTTTTGCTTTTCACTCATTAAAAATCGTTATAAAAATTAAACATATCTGTTTTTATCCCAAATGTAATAAGTGTATTGTTATAATTTTCGTTAATACTATTAAGTTTTCGGTGTGCTACAGATAAAAAAACATTTATGTTAGAGGCAGGATTAATATAATATTTTATTGTTGCCTCGCCAAAAAACAAATCCGTTGCAATTCCCTGTCCAACTTCATTTCCATAAGAGTTACTGCCTCTTTGGGCTTGATATTCAGAAAGAAAAATATTACCACCCCAATTTGTAGTATCATTATCGGCACCATAATTTGCAATATTCACTTTTATGTTAAAAGAAAATCTTTTATAATTATATGCTGCCATGCCAACAAACTCGTAAAAATTTGCACCATAAGGATGCGCAATAGGTTGGCTGTAATGAGAATAATTCTGTAATGGAGTTTTATGAGCATACACATATGGGCGAACACGATTGTATTCTGCTAACAAATTCAAGCCTTCAACTTTTGCAAAATTGTAAGATTTAATTCCAAGTTGATAACCATATTTATTTAAGATAAATCCGGTGCTATCTTTTGATCTTTTAATGTCTAAATCGTCCAAAATAAATTGTCCGTAAAACATAATATTGTTAATAATATTTATTTTTGTATTAGCTCCCATTAATGCATTATCAGGAGATGCTAATGAGAATTCAACTGGACGGAAAAAAATAATTGGATTCAAATAATTTATATCAT
>JAGLDO010000257.1 GCA_023145555.1 Bacteroidales bacterium | reverse complement strand
TTTTTTTGATTGAAAAATCATAATTATAATCAGACATAAGCTACCCGATTAGTTTGACTAATATTTTATATTCCGGTTTTAAAATTAATATGGTTTCTTGTTTCTCCTTTTACCCATTCAGAATTAATTAAGTCAATATTTTTTTGAATAATCTTAATACTGTCTGAAATTTGGTCATCATTAAATAATACACAAACAAATTTCTTTTTAATTCTTTTAATATTCGGTCCGAATATTTTTGATGCAACTATTTGAATATCTTCAATTTTCAACATATCAACAACACTTTTGGCTTTTACAGGATCAGCATGAATATTCTCATCATCTTCCTCTGTGGTATTATTAATTCTTTTAATAAAATTATTCTCTATCGAAGAAATTTCGTAAACGTCATAATAATCAGCATCACCAAAATGGTTGTCATTATAAGTCTTGCCGTCATCTGTTGCAAATGCAAATCGTAAATTCATCATATGTTTTTTTTATTATTTAATATTTATTCCCTTTAACACTATATCATTTTCTTTTACATTAATATCATTAGCAATGATAGGACATTTCACTTTTAAAAGAAAAAAAACAGACCTGCTGACATTAGACAGTCCTTCATAATTTCCTTGTCCTTTACTAATTACCATATCTGCATTATTAAATCTCTTAAGAAAATCGTCATTGCATAAATTTAGAATAGTACCTGGTGCAGTACATCCTGAAGAAATAATTTCAGAGACACTGTCAAGTCCCGAAGCAATAGCATCATCAATTGTTGCATCGTTTATTACAGGAATATCACGAACTACAAAAGTAACTTGTTTGCCTAATTCTTCAATAAGAATTTTATCAAAAACAGATTCCCCTGCATTATCACCAATATAAAGAACAGTATTTGCCTTTTCAAGTTCTTCTAAAAATTTATCATAATCAAAAATTGCAAAATCCTTTTCTAAATTATTTTTTACTTCTTGTTCAATGTCAAACTCTTTGTTAACACCAAAATCAATAACATTTCCTGCAATTGCAAATCTAATAGCAGTCAAAATTTTATCGTCTGAACTATCAATAATTTTTTTCATTTCAGGATATAATGCTATGGCTTCAGCAATATTTTGTTTCTTAATTTCTTTATATGGATCATTTACGCCTGTAATCTCCCTCACTTTTTTATAAATTGCATCTCCTGTTTCGGGTGGAGTATTTTGCATTGGAATATCTTTAATCATAGCACCAACACTACTTAATATCTCTTTTAACTTTTTCTCATCATTAGTAGCCATACGCCCAGCCCGAAGTGCTTGTTGCATAAAACATGGTAAACAGTCTAAATAAGTCTTCATAATATTATATTTCTATTATTTTTGGCATTTTTCAGAATTAAACATAATAAATAGAACGCAGATGACACAGATTAAACAGATAATCGCAGATAAAAATTAGTGTAAATCGGTTTTCTATTCTTAAATTATTTACTTTGCAAACCTGCCATCATCCTTAGTTTCAGGCAGTTTGTTTATATTTTTGTTAACCCAACCAATTTTCTCAACCTCATTGTGATCAAATTCAGGAATATAAGGTTTAATGTCAATGAGTGGTGTTTCATTTAAGACATCCAACCCTGTTACAAAGATTTTATTTCCTTCAATTTTTTCTATTTTAGCATAAGAAATTCCAATAGGATTAGGTCTGCTTGGTGCACGAGTTGCAAAAACTCCATGTGGCACATCGTCCATAAAAGGTTTCGAGATTAACTTAGCTTCTTTAGATAAATGAAAATAATACAATAAAATTATATGAGAAAATCCATCAAGGTCTTTTAAACCATCAACAAATTCAGGATAAACTTCAACCACTCCGCTTATATTTTTTGCAGAAGAAGACTGTATTGGAGTTCCTTTTGGTGTTTTATTCTGAGAATAAATTATTCCAATTGGTTTAATAATATTTTTCAAATCAGTTGTAATTTATTAATAGAAAAACCGCAAGGTTTTTATTAAATAAAACCTTGCGTCTCTTTCATTTAATGATTGTTTCGTCATTATTCATCTCAATTACGGCTAAAATAATATTACTTAAATACTATTTAAATTCCTTTAATTCATTCTTTTTATATGCATCATAAGCTTGTTTAGTAGTCATTTGACCAGCTCCAACAAAAATTTTCATACCTGCTTTTTCTAATACTGATGCAGCATTTCCACCCGGACCGTTTCCTGTAATTAAAACATCAGGTTTCATCTCAAATAGTTGCTGCGCTGTTTTTGGTCCTGCACCATGAGCTTCGCCTTCAATATTTCTATTGTCAAAATTAGCTAAATCGTCTTTTTCCTCATCATACATTAAAATAAATTCTGTTCTTCCGAAACGAGGGTCCATCATTGAATCCCATTCTATTCCTTTTGTTGTGAATGCAATTTTCATTTTTTTTTGTTTTTTTATATTATGTTGATATTTAATTATTTCTGCTGTTACACGCTCTTTCGGATTTGCAATACGAAATTTTTTTTTGCTTCAATTTATTTCGGCTTACAGATTACAAATACGTAAGAGCTGTCTATTTTTATTATTTATTAATCTTAATTAACTAATAAACCTCACAAATTTACACTTATTATTTATACTTTTAATTCTCTACTATTTGTTTTATTTTATTCCAGCTTTCAATAATTATATTTTTTAAATTATTTTCACCATACTCAACAATTGTTTGACCAACAGTCATTGCTTTTGTAAAAGTCTCATCATAAGGCAAGTTAGCAATATTTACTACATTCTCTTTCTTAAGAAATTCTTGAATTTGTAACGATACCTGCGGATTAAGATCTTCCTTGTTAATGATGCAACCGGCTTTGATATTAAATTTTTTCACCAATTGATAAACGCGTTTTAAATCGTGCAAACCAGAAACAGTAGGTTCTGTAACTAAAATCACAAAATCGGCACCTGAAAGAGAAGAAACAACAGGACAGCCAACTCCAGGAGAACCATCAATAACTATAAATTTTTTCTTTGTTTTTTCTGCAATTTGCTTTGCTTCATTTTTTACTTTAGCAACAAGCTTCCCTGAATTGTCGGCACCAATGCCAAGCTCGGCATGTACCATAATATTACCTGCTTTAGTATTAGAAATGTGTACTTTCCCAACATTCTGTTCTATCATTGAAATTGCATTTGCAGGACAAACTCTTGCACAATAACCGCAACCTTCGCAGTTCAACGAATTAATAGTATATTGTTGATTTATAATTGGAACAGCATTAAAACGGCAAACATCTTTACATTTACCACACTTAATACACTCATCTTGATTAATTTCAGCAATTTCGCCACTATAAAAATCTTCTGATTTTTCAAAATCCGGTTGCATAAGAAGGTGCATGTCTGCAGCGTCAACATCACAATCGGCAACAACAATATCTTTACCTCCAAGATATGCAATAGAGGCTGTGATAGATGTTTTTCCTGTTCCTCCTTTACCTGAAATAACTACAATCTCTTTCATTCAAATATATTTAATTAAAATCCATAAAATTAGACACTTACACTCTTTGAATTTATTTTTGTGGTTTTTGTTGCCTCACAAAATTAAAGTTTTTAAAGGAGTTCGGCGAACCTCCATGCACAAAAAATTTGCTTCAAATAATATAATCATGTACGTTTGTTCTTCTACCTTAAAATTAAAAATGATAAGCCTGGAGGTTTCATACCTCGTTATGTTGTTTTAATTTTAAAATATAATCGTAAACATTTTTTAATTGTTTCTTTACTTCCGGAACCTTATTATAAATTAATTCTCCGTTTGAATATAATTCGGCAATAAAACGGTCATTAGGAATTTTAGCCAATAGGGGAATATCGTTATCATTACAATATTTCAAAACATCATCGTTACCAATACCATGACGATTAATAACCACACCAAACTTTTTCTCCATTTTTTTCACTGTTTCAATTGCCAACTTAAT
>JAGLDO010000256.1 GCA_023145555.1 Bacteroidales bacterium | reverse complement strand
TCATGCTAAATTTCTTTCTACATCTGCTCTATTGAAACACATCCCATCATTTATCTGACTTAATAATCAACATCATCATTATACAAATCGGTTTTTAAACCAATAAAAACACAGTTTAACTTTTTGTTTGTTGATGAAGTATTATACTGTCGGGTGTTTACTCCTGCAACAAGTCTCAAATGAATTTTCGGATTAATTAAATATGAAGCTTGTATTTCTGAAAAAACAAAATCGGTTTTCAACCCTTGTGTTGTTTCATGTCCATATTCAAAAGGTTTGTAGGTGTATGGTTTATAAATATTTTGCCCGTAACTGATGTTTTGCGTAGAATCTGCCCCATAAACAGCATAAATAAATTTTGCCTTTATTGAAAACCGTTTATAATTGTATCTTAAAATTGATACAGATTCTTCAAAATTTGCTCCAAGAGGGTGAGCCATCGCTTGGTAATAATTACCATAATTTTGCAACGATGTTAGATGAGAATAAGTATATGGTCGCACATAATTAAACTCTGTTAAGAAATAAAAATTGTTGACAGATAAAAAATTATACGACTTTAAGCCGATTTGGAAACCTTGTTTGTTTGCCCACCAACCATTAAATTTCTTTATCTCCTTTAAATTAAATTCATCAATAATTACCTGACCGTATAAATGATTCGATTTCCCAATTTTATATTTAAAACCAAAGCCCATCAAAATATTGTCGGGTGACGGGTCGCCTAACTGATATTCTGCAGGACGAAAAAATATTACCGGATTTAAATAATTAATATCAAACTTGCGATAATTCAATGTGTCTTCCGATTTCCAAACAACAGATTCGAAAAGATTGAAATTTAATCGTTTGTTTATGTTCCAGCTTAAATAATGCGAAGTAGAATATTTTTTGTGATAATTCTGTTCGTCGGGATAATCAATATCTTTTAAAAATGAATAAAGAACAACATACTTTATTTTCCAGATGTTAAACGATGTTTTGAAAAACGGATAAGCATTTGAATTATCTGACAACAAAAGAGAGCGTTCTCCATCGCCCCAAAAATTTTTGTCGTTGCCCGCTTGAAAATTAAAATTTTTATTTGGCGAGTATGAAATGTAACCGGTAGTGTAATTAAAATAATACGAGCCTGAATTTTGCTTGTTGATTTTTCCCCAATGTGGAATAATATTAATAGAATCGATGCTGCTTAACAAATCCTCGTAATATTGATTTTTATTATAAACAACGTTTATACGAACAGCTAATTTCTTTTTAATATTTGAGTTTATTGTAAAACCAACTGATTGTTTATAAGTGTTTTCATTGTTTTGTAAATCGGTAGCAAACAAAGTTGTTAAAACCGGATTAACAGCAATATTAATGTCGTGCTTTGATTTGAAAATAAAATTCTTATTCAATAAAAAATTTGTAGACCTATCATCTTTGTCGATAAGAAAAAAAGAATTAATTGAATCGTATTTTGATATCTCGCTAATAAGATATGGCTTAACGGAGGTGTGAAAATTCGTAGTTTTGTTGTAAATAAAATCTTCATATTTATAAGAACTCTCATTGTTTAACAAAGTGTAATCCTGTTGACAAAATGAATAGTTAACAACTAAAAACAGAATCGAAAATATTGCAATGGCTTTGTTTATCACGTTCTATAAATTTATTTTATTGTAAAGATACAAAAATGCAAAACAATATTAACTTTGTTATAAATTGTTTAAAAAATTTGTGGGGTTTACTTTACAGAATTAATTTAACAATAAAAAAAAATATTCGACTTGTAAAATAAATTATAAACGACAGCATAATGATATTGGTAACAGGAGGCACAGGATTATTAGGTTCTCATTTAATTTTTGATTTGTTAAAAACCGAAAAGCAAGTTGTTGTGTTAAAACATTCGGAAAATAGCATTGCAAAAGTCAAAAAAATATTTAATTATTATACTGATAAGCCTGAAGAATTTCTTAATCGGATTAAATGGGTAGATGGTGATGTGTTAGATTATTATTCATTGCTCGATGCAATGCAAGGTGTGACACAAATATATCATTGTGCCGCTCTTGTTTCTTTTAGTCCTTCGGATAAGCAAAATTTATATAAAATTAATGTGAGTGGCACAGCAAATGTTGTAAATGCAGCATTGGAAAAAAATATTGATAAGTTGCTTTTTGTCAGTTCTATTGGCGCATTAGGCTCAGCTCGAAACGGAAACCCTATTGATGAAAATTCAGAAATGACAAACTCAACCACCAAGTCTGATTATTCAATAAGTAAATATTTTGCCGAGTTAGAAGTATATCGTGGTATTAATGAGGGATTAAATGCTGTTATTGTCAATCCGTCGGTAATATTGGGCGCAAACAACTGGAACAAAAATGTAAAAGATTTCTTTTCTTCAATATGGAGCGGCTTAAATTATTATACCTTAGGAACAACCGGTTTTGTTGATGTTCGTGATGTTAGCAAAGCAATGATTTTGTTGATGAACAGTGAAATAAAAAACGAACGATTTATTCTAAATTCAGAAAACCGGTCATATAAAGAACTTTTTAATTTTGTTGCAGATAGTTTAAATAAAAATCGTCCCAAATTATATGCGTCGCCATTTTTGACAAACCTTGCTTGGCGATATGAATTTTTCAAAAAATTAATTACCGAAAAAAAAGAACTAATTACAAAATACACAGCACGAAACGCTCATTGTAAGGATGAGTATTCAAACAAAAAAATTGTAAATGCGGTTAATTATAAATTTATTCCCGTGAAAGACACAATTAATTATATTGCTGATATTTTTTTGAAACAGGTTTGAGATTTTTAGTTTTTCTGCCGTTAAAGCTCGCTTATCTGCATGTTCAACTTAAACAAATGTTGTATTATCTGTAAAATCCAACAATTGTTTGCAAATTATTAATCTCAAGTTTAATTTCTCTGCCTAAAATCAACGCAAAATTTTGCTTAATATGTCCTGATGGAAAATTATAACATACCGGATAGCTATATTCTGCAACCGCATCATTAATAATTTCATAAGCATCTTTCCCAAAAGGTATTGTGTTGTCGTTCATGTCGCACATTCCTCCAATAATCAAACCTTTCAAATTCTTCAGTTTGTTACCGAGTTTTAAATTCTGCATCATTCTGTCAATATGATATAAATACTCATCTAAATCTTCAATAAAAAGAATTTTTCCGTCTGTGTCCAAATCTAAATTCGTTCCTCTCAAACTATATAAAATAGAAAGGTTGCCGCCAACAATTGTTGCTTTTGCAGAGCCCTGTTTATTAAACTTATGTGGTTTTAT
>JAGLDO010000255.1 GCA_023145555.1 Bacteroidales bacterium | reverse complement strand
GTTAAAACAACAAGCTTTTTCATTTGTGTTTTATTTAGTTTTAATATTCAGACATTTTTTATTAAAATCTATAATTATATAAAGTTATAAAAATGAGAAAACAATCCTCAAGAAATACTAAATTGTTTTACCTTTACAAGTCTAAAAAGTTTTGAATGATTGATAGGGAAACGGTTGCTAAAATTATTGATACAGCAGAAATTGTTGATGTTGTTGAAGATTTTATTACACTCAAAAAACGAGGAGTAAACTATCTTGGCTTATGCCCATTTCACAATGAAAAAACACCATCGTTTACAGTTTCTCCGGCTAAAGGTATTTATAAATGTTTTGGTTGTGGCAAAGGAGGAAACGCCGTTACTTTTGTAATGGAACACGAGCATCTTAATTATGTTGAAGCATTAAAATTTCTTGCTAAAAAATATCATATTGAAATAGTTGAAAAAGAACTAACCGCTGATGAAGTTCAACAACGGAATGAACGAGACAGCCTTATGATTGTAAGTGGGTTTGCACAAAAATATTTTACTGAACAATTACACGAAACACCTCAGGGAAAAAATATTGGCTTATCGTATTTTAAACAAAGAGAGTTTAAAGATGAAATAATTGAAAAATTTCAATGCGGATATTGTCCCGACAAAAAAGATGCTTTTACAAAAGAAGCGTTGAGTAAAGGTTATAAATTGGACTTTTTAGAAAAAACCGGACTTACAATTAGTAAAAACAATTATAATTTCGATCGTTTTAATGGTAGGATTATTTTTCCTATTCATAATTTAATGGGAAAAGTAATTGCTTTTGGCGGACGAACTTTAATTACTGATAAAAAAATAGCCAAATATTTAAATAGTCCGGAATCTGAAATATACCATAAAAGCAATGTTTTATATGGTATTTATTTTGCTAAAAACTCAATTGTAAAAAATGACAAATGCTATCTTGTTGAAGGATATACAGATGTAATATCACTTCATCAATCTAAAATTGAAAATGTTGTAGCTTCCTCAGGAACCTCATTAACAACCGAACAAATTCGATTAATAAAGAGATTTACTAATAATGTTACAATAATTTACGATGGTGATGCTGCAGGGATAAAAGCTTCGTTAAGAGGAATTGATTTGATTTTAGAACAAGGCATGAGTGTTCGTGTTGTGCCATTGCCCGAAAATGAAGATCCGGATTCCTTTTCTAAAAAACGAAGCCCTATTGAGCTTAATGATTATATTCAGGATAACGAAAAAGATTTTATTTGGTTTAAAACAAATCTGTTATTAAAAGAAGCAAGTAATGATCCCGTAAAAAAAGCAAATCTAATTTCTGAGGTTGTTCGTACAATTGCCATAATTCCCGACAGAATTGTGCAATCAGTTTATATTAAGGAGTGTAGTGGGCAATTATCAATTTCGGAGCAAGCCTTATATTCGCAACTAAATAAAATACGTTGGAAAAAACACGAAACACAAAAACGACGACAATATAATCAAGCTGAAAGTTTTACAGAAAAAACTCAATCTTCGATTCCTGCATTTGTTGAAGATGTTTATTCAGAACTTGAAGAACAAGCAGTAATTAGATTGTTAATTATGTTTGGTTCGTTGGTTATTTTTACTAAAAACGAAGATTACGAAGAAGTAAACACAACTGTTGCTCAATTTATTATCGATGAAATTTTAAACGATGAACTGGAATTTAAAAATTTAGTGTATCAAAAAGTATTTGAAATATATCAAAAGTATTTGGTAAAAGGCGAAACTTTAGACGAGCGTTTTTTTATCAATCACGAGGAAGAGAATATTTGCAAACTTGCAGCAGATGTTTTAACACCTAAAAATCAAATAAGTAAAATTTGGAGCAAACACGGAAGTTATGTTGAAACTGAAGAAATGTTACTAAAAGACCTTGTGCCAAAAACAGTTTTAGAGTTTAAAAATAAAATAATTCAAAAAGCAATTACCGATTTATATACTCAAATTCAAGAATCCCAACAACAAGATGATTATAATAAAACAATAGAGCTTACGACAAAATTACAATCGCTTATTATTCTTCGCAAAACAATTGCCGAGAAATTAGGAAACAGAATTATTGTATGATATAAAAGAATTATTGTCATAATTTTTGAATTCTGTATATTATCTGGTTAAGGCTATTATTATTTCAGAATATTCGGGATATTGCCTTAGCATTTCATCTCGATCAACAATTAAAAAATCGGCAAAATCAAAACCCGGAGTTACCATACATCCTGCTAAAGCATATGAATTATCTTCTTCAACAGTTGCTCCAAAAAATGAATTTGCAGGTATTGTAGCTTGAAATTGAGGATGTTCTTCATCCGGATTGCCAAGAGATATTTTTTTATAATTTCTATCTTGATCTATTACATGAATTGTAATTGGAGATCCATAATGATGATACCAAATTTCGTCAGACTCAATTTTGTGAAAATGAGAAACCTCTTTGCCACCTAGTAAATAATATATGCTTGTGGCAATATTCCTGTCGCCGTCAAAACTACTAGGTAAATTGTCATCGGTAATTTTAATCGACGATCGGTATAGTTCTTTATAAAATCCACCTTCCGGATGACGTTTTAAATCCAATTTTTCAACCCAAAATGCTTTTGTTTTCATTATACACAAATTTTTTATCTGCCTCGTATTTCTTTTCCCTAAGGTACAATATTAATGCTAATACTACAAACAGACACAAATAATTATCTGTTAAAAATTTAATATTACTTATATTATTATTAAACATTAAACCCAGACAATCAGGGTTTTTTATACTTATTCATTTATTGCTTTCAAGGTTAGCATACCTTCATTAAAAACCTCCAAATATAGATTTTCTAAATCAATGTGAGTTCCTTTAATTTCGTCCAGCACTTTTTTTGTCCACAATAAATAATTAATACGTCGCTGTATATTCCATAATCGAGGTGGAAAGTCTATGATATCGCGAACATTACATATTTTATCAGCTATTCGAATAAGCTTTGCTTTATGTGTCAATTTTGATGCATTAAAAATTTGCATAGCTTTTCTTTTGTCTGAAGATATGTTTTTTTTATCACTGATTTCTAAAACGATATTTGCTATTTCCCAGGAAAACAATTCTGCTATTTCATTAGGATTTGTATTCGTATCTTCAATAACATCGTGTAAAATACCGGCAATAATAGTCGCATTATCAACAACATTTCCGGTACTTGTTAATGTATGTACAACAGAAATAGGATGATTTATATAAGGTGCTTTATCATTTCCTTTTCTAACTTGCCCTTTATGTTTTTGAGCAGCATAGTTATAAGCCATAAAAATATTTTGCATATCAAAACAGTTTAATTCTTTAATTTACATAAAATTAATAGCAATAAAAACAAAATTGACAATGTGTATAATATTTACAGAAAATGCGAGAAATTTGTTGGCGTATTTTTTTTTCATAGTTTTACCATATTATTTTTAATATATACATTAATTCTTATTGACAATAAATATGCCCCCAATGCTATTAACAGATCTCGAAGAACAAAAATATAATGATATTTGCAAGAAAATTTCATCAGATTTTAAAAGTGATTCTTCACTAGAATATATTTTGTTTTTGATTGGAGTTCAAGAGCTCGGCGGTGGGTTTCGGGAATTTTCACGTGATGAGAAATTAGATTTAAT
>JAGLDO010000254.1 GCA_023145555.1 Bacteroidales bacterium | reverse complement strand
TTGCAATTAATCCGGAAGCAAATTTTGTGTTTGTTGGTTTTAATGTTAGCTCAACTTCATAAGTGCCGGTGTATGGATCGGCTGAGTTTCCAATTTCTGTAACAATTGCAGTAAAAATAATATCGGGATAAGCATCAAATTTAACTTCTGCCTTATCCTTAAAGTTGAGCGAAAAAATATCTTTATCTGTAATATTTACTCTTACTACCCAATCGTTTTCAGTTGAACCGAATAAAAATACAGGATTGCCGGTTCCAATAATTTCATTTTCTTCAGCTACTCGTTTTAATATTTTACCATTTAAAGGAGCTTTGATTGTTGAGTATTGGAGATTAAATTCAGCTATTTTTACATTTGATTTTGCAATATCCAAAGCGGTTGTTGCATTTT
Organism: Bacteroidales bacterium; assembly: GCA_023145555.1. GTDB lineage: Bacteria > Bacteroidota > Bacteroidia > Bacteroidales > B39-G9 > B39-G9. The sequence continues at coordinate 2,143 of JAGLDO010000254.1, read as the reverse complement.
GTAGTTGCTCAAGAGTTGCAACACTATCAATATATAAATTATTTGCTCTCTTAAAATCTCTTTCCGCTTTATTTAATCCGAGCTTTGCTTGATTAACCTGTGCCTGTATTTCAGAAAGATTAAGTTTTGCCAAAACTTGTCCTTTTTTAACTTTTCGTCCTTCATCAACGAATATTGCGCTGATAATTCCTCCTGTTTTAAAGCTTAATTTAGATTCGGTTTTTGAAGCTAATTTACCACTGCAATGAACAGGTATTGATATTTCTTTCTCAATAACCTTTGTTGTTCTGATTTTTACTTTATCAATATTTTTTTCTTCTTCTTTTACCTGCTCTGTACAAGCACTAAAAAATAATGCAATAACTATTATCCAAGAAAGAGTTTTTATTATTTTTTTCATTTTTATAGATATTAAATTTTCAACATTCTACCTCTGCGTTTAAAAAAGCTGAACGCTGAGATGCAGAGACGCTGAGTATTGTTTCCTTTTTCAATTAATAAATTTCTTCTATCATTGTTTTATTTCTTTTCTCTGCGACTTCGTGCCTCTGCGTTTAAAAAAAAATGAACGCTGAGATGCAGAGACGCTGAGTTTTGTTTTATTCATCAATATAATTATTTACTTTTCTCCTTATTCCGTTTTTTAAAAGAGTAACATTAAAATTTATTAATAACCCTAATCTTTTATCAGCTAATTTTAAATATGTTACTAATTGAACTTCATGAACCGGCAAGATTATTTCTACGGCCTTCAATTCTATAATTAATTCATTTTCAATAAGTAGGTCTATGTAGAAATTTTTGTTTAATGTTTTTCCTTTATATACAATTGGTAATTTTACCTGACTTTTTACATTTATTCCCTTGTTCTTAAGTTCTTCTATCAAACAATATTCATAAACCGATTCTAATAATCCCGTACCTAATTCTTTATGAACTTCAATTGCTGCGGCTATTACTTTTTGAGTTAATTTATTATATTCCATTTTTCAATTAATTTATTTTCTCTGTGCCTTTGCGCTTCTGCACTAAAAAATACTGAACGCTGAGGTTTCTTATTCATTGATATTATACAAACACGCTGTTCTTTCAAATTCTGCATATTTTATTTTGTAATCATAAGATGTAATAATTACGTTATGTTCAGCATTTGTCATTGTAGTTCGTGCATCAATGAATTGAATGAGACTTGCTTGTCCTTCCTTATATTTTTTATTGATAATTTCATACGATTTCGTGGCACTTAATTTTTGTTGTTTTGATGCTGTAATTGCTTTTTCGGCGGCTTCCAATTCATAATAAGAATTTATAACCTGCAATTTTATTTGGTTTTCAGTTTCCATATATTTAGTTTCTATAATTTGCTTGTCAATTGTTGCCTGTTGAATTTTTGCGTTATTTTGAAAACCTTTAAACAAATCCCAACTTAAAATAAACGAAGCCATAATATAATTATCATCAGAAGTAAAATTGTATTTTTCACCTTGAAAGCCATAATCAATAATTGCTGAAAGAGTAGGAGCTTTGTTGAATTTGTTAATCTTTAAATTATAATCATTTGCATTTTTATAACTCTGAATATGCTGTAATTCTTCTCTGTTATTGATTGCATTTTCCTGTGAATTTTGAAGTCCTGTTTCTAAAAATGAAATTTTTGTTTCATCAGATATTTCAATTTCCGATTCAAGCGGTTTATTCAATAAAAAATTAAAATATGCTTTTGCTGATTTATTATATTTTACAGCTTCAGCTTTGTTCTGTTCAAGCTTGCTTAATTCTGCTTTTGAGCGATAAACATTATCAATTGTAATTTTATCATTAGCAAAAAGTCGTTCGTTCACTCTTATATTTTCTTTCAGTAATTCGTTTGTTTTATCAGTGAGTTTAAGAATTTCTAAGGTTTTTAAATAATTAAAATATGCTGTTTTAATTTCAGCAACTAATTGTCGTTTATAGCTTTCCACATCAGCTTTTTCAACATTTATCAATTCCGATTTTATTTTTGAATTGTAATAAATTTGTGAATTAAACAAAGGCTGAACTAAGCGCAGTTTAGTTTCCTGTTCGGTTGGTCGTAAAAAAGGAATACTTTCATTTTCTAATTGTGGGAATTGATTAGTTTCTGTCATTTGATTAAGTGTGC
>JAGLDO010000253.1 GCA_023145555.1 Bacteroidales bacterium | reverse complement strand
GACGAAAAAATAATTGCAGGAATTTCGAGTGGTTTGGCTGCCTATTTTTCAATGGAAATCTGGATTACAAGATTATTGATTATTTTAATTTCAATTATTATAACACCTCCGGCAGCAATATTAATATATATATTATTATGGATAATTGTTCCCGAAGCTAAAACTACTGCACAAAAACTTGAAATGAAAGGAGAAAACATTACTGTATCAAATATTGAAAAAACCATTAAAGAAGAGGTTAATAATGTTAAAAACAATTTTAAACGTTTTGCAAAATCAGACAGTTACAAAAAAGCTAAAACTGTGATTAACAAATCTGCCGATGCAACATCAGTGTTTCTCGAAGCTTTTGGTAAAATTATTTTAGCAATTATCGGAATAATTTTTATCATAATCGGATCAATTTCTATATTAAGCCTAGGAACAATATTAATATTTGATTTTTCCGTCTTCCCCATTTCCTTTTCTGAAGGTTCAATATTTATTACACAATATGCACATCTTTTTGCTTCGCCAACCAATGCAACAATATTGCTGTTAGGAATATTTCTTATAACAATAACTCCGCTATTTTTATTATTATTTGCCGGATTAAAATTTACTTTTAATTTTAAATCAAATAATAAATTAATTTTATTAATATCATTATTTGCATGGATAATCGGAATTTTTATAACCATATCCTTTTCTTTACTTGAGGTTCGGAACTATGCCATAAAAGAAAACATCAGACAAGGGGAATCAACGTATTCCAGCAAATACACATGTTTTATTTTAGAAACATCATCTCAAAACTATAACAATAATTACTTAAATATACTAGAAAAGGATAACCAACGAACACTTCAAATCAGACCGTCAATAGATATCAAACGAAGTTATAATGATTCTATTCAGGTTATTGTTACCAAAAAAAGCAGAGGAAGAAATAAACGAAATGCAGATAATAACGCCAAACAATTAATATACAACTGGGAAATAAAAGACTCGGTTATTATATTTGATCCATACTTTCAAATTCAGGCAGGAAACCAGTGGCGATTTTCAGAAATTGATATTATAGTAAAAATTCCAAAAGATCAAAAAATATACATTTCGGAAAATACAGAAGAACTATTAGAAAACATTTCTAACAATAGAAATTACCAAAAAAACAGAATGGGAAACAAATTTTGGCGCATGAAAAACGACGAATTACATTATGTTAAAAAACCTTAATTAAGAAATAGGTTTCACTTTTTTGATTTTCCCATAAATAATTGGTAAATTAAAATCCTGCGAAAAATCTTTTGTTTTATGAAACCTTATATTATAGTTTTTTTTCTAGTTTTACCATTATTGGGGTTTTCTCAAAATTATAATTTTCGCCCATTTTCCCTGGAACAGGGATTAAGTCAATCTCAGATATTTGATATTTGCCAAGATCCATTAGGCAACCTATGGTTTGCTACATATGGAGGAGGAATTACTATTTATGATGGTGTTAATATTAAATACTTAAACAAAGACAACGGACTTCCCAGCAATTTAGTTTTATCATTATTTTTAAGTTCAGACAAAACTATGTGGATAGGCACAGATAATGGTCTTGCCTATTATAAAGGTAATAAAATTGAAATTATAGACAGCACTATTGATAATAATTTTCGTGTTTGGAATCTTGCCGAAGACCAATACAATAACTTGTGGATAGGCTGTGAAAAAGGTCTTTATCAATATAGACAAAACAAAATAATTAGTTTTGATTACAAATTAATTAAGATTCCCAGTTTTATTAAAACAAAAAATAATCAGTTTTATATTGGTGGTCTAGAAAATGGGATTGCCATATTTGATGGTAAACAATTAAATTTTGATTTTGCAAATGACATTGACAATCAAGTAATATTTTCGTTATTCGAAGATCACAAAAATAACATTTGGGTTGCAACAACTAGTGGTGTTTTTATTGTTGATGCAAAAACTCAAAAAACAAATACATATGAAAAGCTAAAAGACATCAGCATTCAGTGTATCAATCAAAATCTTGCCGGAAATATGTTGTTTGGTTCTGAGGTTTCAGGAGTGTTTTTCGAGAACGAAAACAAACTAACAAACATTAAAGATAACCAAGGAATTGGATACAATATTATCGAGGACATTTTTATTGACAATGCACATAACATTTGGATTGCCACCGATGGTGCAGGAGCTTCGCTTTTTAATGGATTTTCATTTCATAATTACGATTTTCATAAATTAATTGCAAATAACTTTATTTGGTCGGTTGCTATTGATCACAAAAACCAAAAATGGTTTGGAACAGATGGTCATGGCGTTATTGTTTATAATGAAGGGACTTACAAGCTTCTCACAACATTACACGGATTGCCTTCTAACCATATTAATAGAATACTTAATGATTCGCAAAACAGAATTTGGCTTTGCACAAAAGAAGGGGTAGCTATTTATAAAAATGGCATAATAAAAACACTCTCCGAAAAAAACGGATTGTGTATGAATCATATAGTTTCTATTTTAGAAGATAAAAATAAAAACATATGGCTGGGAACTTACGGTGGTGGTGTTTCTAAATATAACGGAGAACATTTTGTTAATTATACAAAAAATGATGGCTTAATTGATAATTATATTTGGGAGATTTTTGAAGATAATACAGGAAAAATATATTTTGGCACCGAAGAAGGCTTGTCTGTTTTAGATGAAAACAAAATCACTAATTATACAATTAATGATGGTTTATCCGATAACAGTATTTGGGGCATTAAACAGGATACATTTAATAATATTTGGTTAGTTACCGACAACAGCCTTTCTTGGTTTAATCATAAAAAATTTATAAATCATTATACAACAAAAGCCTTAAACACAAACATGTTATATTCTATTGACATTTTTGATGGAAATAATATTATTTTAGGCTGCGAAAAGGGAATAATTCGTCTTTCAATTAATGATAAAGGTGAAATAAATTATTTAAAACATTTTGGGAAAGATGATGGCTTTAAAGGTATTGAATGTAATGCAAACGCATTAATAAAAGATAAAGACGGAACATTTTGGTTTGGAACAATAAATGGTGTTTCTACTTATAATCCGCATAAAGAATTTTCTAATTTTGTTCCTCCAAAAATCAATATAACAGATATTCACCTTTTTTATAAAAAAACAAATTGGTATGATTATTCCGACAGCGTTGATGTATGGAATCACTTGCCGAATAATCTGGCACTTGGCTATAAGGAAAATAACTTAACATTCAAATTTGTTGGTATTAATTATCGACATCCTAATAAAGTTAAATATCAGTATCTGCTTCAAGGAAACGATAAAGTTTGGCATCCATCAACAACAAAAAATGAAGCTACATATACAAATATTCCGCCCGGTAATTATAGCTTTTTAATTAAAGCCTGTAATGAAAATAACATTTGGAGCACTCCCATATCTTTTTCGTTTATAATAGAACCTCCTTTTTGGCAAAAAGGATATTTCTTTTTTATAATATTTGTATTTATTTCATTACTAATATATTTGCTATCGTACATAAGAACTTATCGATTAAACAAATTACGCATTGATTTATCGAATAAAGTAAAAGAAAGAACAACAGAGTTAAATAACCAAAAAGAAGAATTACAAGCAGCAATATACACAATAAATGAGCAAAAGGAAGAGCTTGAAGCAACCCTGTTGGTAAATCAAAAACAAAAAGAAAGACTAGAAGATGCTAATGTTGAAATTCAGAAATCAGCAAAATTAAAGGAACTCTTCTTGGCCAATACTTCGCATGAAATACGAACTCCACTAAATGTAATTAATGGTTATACAAATTTATTATTAAATACAAATTTGCTGGCAAAGCAAAAAAAATATTTAAAAAACATTAAAATCTCAAGTAATAATTTACTAATAGTTATTAATGACATTTTAGACATTTCAAAAATTGAAGCCGGCAAACTTGTAATAGAAAATATTGAATTTGACACACATAATATTATTCGTGATTTATGCACAAGTTTGATGATTAAAGCCCAAGAAAAAAGCATTTCTCTAAAATATTCCATAAAAAATGATGTTCCTAAATTCGTTTCGGGCGATCCTTTTCGACTTACGCAAATTTTAACAAATTTAATTCTAAACGCCATTAAATTTACTCCTCAAAAAGGTACTGTAAAATTATCGGTATCAACGAAGTATTTTATAGAGAACAAGGTAGATCTTGTTTTTGAAGTTACAGATAATGGCATAGGCATTCATTCCGATAAACTTAAAAGTATTTTTAAAAGTTTTACGCAAGCCTGCAGTGAAACTACACGAAAATATGGAGGAACTGGATTGGGTTTAAGTATAGTTAAAAATCTTGTGACACTTCAAAATGGATACATAGATGTGCAAAGTGAAGTAAACAAGGGAACAACTTTTAAAATTACACTACGCTATATTACTACTTCTGGAAAAGACATAAAAAAACAAGAAACAAATTATATTATTCCAAAATCTAAAAATCTTCAAACAATAAAATTACTATTAGTAGAAGATAATCCGCTAAATGTTACATTAGCTATTGATACAATTTTAATGTATAATAATAAAACAAAAATAGATGTAGCTACAAATGGTAAGCATGCTATTTCAATGCTTTTAAAAAATAATTACGACTTGATAATCATGGATATTCAAATGCCCGAAATGGATGGTTATGATACAACATTACATATAAGAAACAAATTGTCAAAGCCAACATCCGAAATTCCAATATTAGGAATGTCGGCACACACAATGAAAGAGGAAAAAGAAAAATGCTTTACGGTAGGGATGAATGAATACTTAACAAAACCTTTTATTCCAAAAGAGCTATTTAACAAAATAGATAAACTTACTAAGAATTCATTTGTAAAAGACAAAAATCATTCCTCAAACAAAAAGCTTAATCCAAAGCAATTACCAGTTTTGAATATTGTAAAAATTGACAAAATTGCTAAATTTTATAATTATGATACTATTAAGATAAAAAAAATAATAAAAACCTATACTCAGGGCTTACCGGAGATATTTAATAAACTTAGCGATGGGGTTAATAATGAGGATTTTAAAAGTGTAAAAACTTATTCACATTCATTAAAAACATCATTTCAATATATTGATGCCAGCCAAAGCTGTAATTTATTAAAAGAAATTGAATTATTTTCGGAAAATAAAAACAATATAGATTTAATAAAAGATAACTTTTTAAAGATTAAATTTGATTATAATTTAATTATAAAAGATTGCAAAATTTTGCAACAACACTTTGAAGACAAATTAAATGAAAAAATTTAAAACCATATTGTTTTTAACAATTATCCCAATCCAACTTCTCTTTTCACAAGTTGAAAATTTAGACTTTGAAAGAATTACCGTTGAGAATGGATTGTCGCAAAGCACAGTTTATTCTATTTGCCAAGACTCCCTTGGTTTTATGTGGTTTGGCACGCAAAATCGTGGCTTGAATAAATATGACGGCTACGCATTTAACGTTTATTTAAAACAATGCACAAACAACAACTCTCTTTCTAGTAATAATATTTCAAAATTAATTACGGCAAAAGATGGAAATCTATACATTGGAACTTGGGGCGGCGGCTTATGTGTTTTTGATTTAATACACAACAAATTTACAAACTATAAACATATTCCTGATTCAAATTCAATAAGTCATAATAAGGCACAAACAGTTTTTGAAGACTCTGAAGGCATAATATGGATTGGTACAGAAAGTGGTGGGTTAAATAAATTTAATCCAAAAACAAAATTATTTAAACATTATAAAAATGATCCTCATAATCCAAATTCAATTTCTAGTAACCGTATTTGGGATGTTAAACAAGAAAATAAAGATATTTTATGGATTGCCACCAGTAATGGTATCTGTAAGTTTAACAAAACCCGTGAAATTTTTACATGCTTTGCGCCGGATAAAAACAATAACAACTCAGTTAGTAATTCGCAAGTTAGGACTCTTTTTGTTGATAAAACCAATAAATATATCTGGATTGGTACAGCAACCGGACTTGACAGATTAGGCTTTGATAATAAGCAATTTAAACATTTTCAATTCAAACTTGACAATAACAAAACAAACTCTATAAACAAAATTCA
>JAGLDO010000252.1 GCA_023145555.1 Bacteroidales bacterium | reverse complement strand
AACTTTAAACTTTTAACTTTTAACTCTTTTCTATTTCGGAATAGGGTATCGTTTATACTCAGCATTTCTGTCAAACAAATATCTGTAAGTTATATAGTTTTTAACAGGAACACTTCCTACCGATAGAAAAATCTTTCTCATTTTAGGATTAAAATCACCAACCCAAGAAAATTCGATTTCCTTATATTGTGGTTTTCTCTCTATTACTTCTGACACTTTCATAATAAAAGCAGATTCAATGCCAAGATTTTGAAACTCAGGAATAACACCCATTAAAACTCCGCGTGCACGAGAAATAATTTTTTTCTTTTTCAAGTAAAGAAATTTCAATTTATTCCAAATATTAAGGTTGCCGTTCATGTGTTTTAATATGCAATTAATATCAGGATACTGCAAATAAATTGATATAGGTTTGCCATCTTTATAAGCAATCCATATAAATTCTTCTTCAATAATATCTTTAGCTTTTTTTATTGTATTTCTTATATAATCAACCTTTAGTGGTTCAAAATTCTCTTGAAAAGAATCCCATGCAACGTTAAATACTTCGGCAAAATCATTACTGAATTTTTCTTCATCTTTCCATGTAAAATGCTTGAATTCGTATCCGGGTTTTTTGGTTACCCAATCAGCAATACGAAAAAATCTCTCAGGCATTTTTTTTGATACATCAAGATGAAATCCTTCTTGCTTGAAATATGTTTTAAAGCCGTATGTTTCAAATAATTGCTGATAATATTTGTGATTGTATGCCACTTCATAAGAAGGATGTGTAAATCCTCTAACAAGCAAGCCCCAATAGCTGTCTCTTTCTCCAAAATTAATAGGTCCGTCCATTGCTTCAATTTTTTGACTTATTAACCATTCTTTAGCGGTATCGAAAAGAAGAGATGCTGCTTCTTGATTATTAATACATTCAAAAAAACCTATTCCTCCGGTTGGTTGAGCTTCAATTTTCGATTGTTTATAGTCGATAAACGCTGCTATGCGACCAATTAATTTATTGTTTTCATCTTTTAAAACCCATCGTTCTGCTTTTCCATGACTGTAATAAACATTTTTATTAGGATCAAAAATAGCGTCAATTTCACTATCAATTGAGCAAACCCATATTGGGTCATTTTTATAAATAATTTTTGCTGTTTTGAGAAACTCTTTTTTTGTCTTTTTATCAACAACTTTAATGATTTTCATATTGTTTATAATATTATTGTGTTAATCAAATTTATTAAATCGCTTTTTTTAGATAAATCTGATAAATTAATTCCCTGTATTTCTCTGTAATAAATTTTCTTTTCAACTTAAGTGTTGGTGAAAGTTCTCCGGTTGTAGGCGACCATAAATCAGGAATTAACATAAATCTGTTAATCTTTTCAAAGTCTGCTACTGTTTTGTTATACTTATTAACCTCCTTATTAAAAACATCAATTAATGAATTGTGCTTTAACAGTTCTTCATTATTATTTATTTCAACATTATTTGCATCACACCATTCTTTAATGTATAAATAATCGGGTGCAATTATTGCACTTGCAAATTTTTCATGTTCGCCAATAACCATAATATTTTCGATAAATAAAGATTCTTTTAATTTATTCTCAATTTTTTGAGGAACAATAAATTTACCACTTGAAAGTTTAAATATTTCTTTTTTACGGTCGGTTACTTTCAAAAACTTATTATCTTCAATTACTCCAATATCACCAGTGCAAAACCACCCATCATTAGTAAAAACTTTTTTGGTAAGTTCATAATTTTTATAGTAACCCAACATCACATTATGTCCTTTACAAAGAATTTCGCCATCTTTGGCAAGTTTCATTTTAACTCCATCAATTAACGCACCTACAGAGCTGAGTTTTAAATCCGGTTCATATTTTCTGTTAATAGTTATTATTGGCGATGTTTCGGTCAATCCGTACATGTTAAGTATTTTAATTCCGGCAGCCCAAAATACACGTTCAATTCGTGCCGATAATGAAGCACCTCCACACCCAACAGATTCAATATTTCCGCCAATAGCTTCACGCCATTTTGAAAAAATAAGTTTGTCGGCTATTTTCAATTTTTGTTTATAAAACCATGTACTTTCTCCAACACTTTTATACTTTAATCCAACTTTTACAGCCCAAAAGAAAATAATTTTTTTGGCACCTTTGAGCTTTTGTCCTTTTTTAATTATTGTGTCAAATATTTTTTCCAGAATTCGAGGAACAGCATCAAACCCATGAGGTTTTATTTCTTTCATATTTGCAGCTATTGTTCCCATGTTTTCTGCATAATGAATGCTGCAACCGCTATATTGTGTTTGATAATTTCCCATGCGACCTCCAACATGGCATAATGGTAATATGCATAAATATTTTTGATTAGATTTCATATCAAAAATTTTAGCAGCAGCTAAAAAATTACCAACCATATTAGTGTGCGAAAGCATTACTCCCTTTGGTGTCCCTGTGGTTCCTGATGTATATATTAAAGAAGCAAAATCATTCGGTTTAATGCTTGATTTTATCTTCTCCTGTTCTTCTTTGTAATATACTGCACTTTTTTTGCCGAGGGAGATTATTTCAGACCAATTTGTTTCATTTTTTATATCATCAAATGTGTAAAATCCTTCGATAGCATCATTTTTTTCACTTATTGGCTTTATTGTTTTTAACAGTTTATTGTCAACAAAAACAATTCGGGCATCTGAGTGCTTGAGAATACTTTCATATTCGGAACTGCTTAAAGAAGTATATAAAGGGACATGCACAACACCAATCATTGCCATTCCCATATCAATAATATTCCATTCGGGTCTATTGTTTGATATTGTTGCAATTTTATCTCCTTTTTTAAAACCTTTAGCTAATAAACCGTAGCTGAAATTATATGCATCATCAATATACTGCTGAGAACTAACTTTTACCCATTTACCGTTTTTCTTATAAACAAATGCATCGGGTTTATCAAATTCATTTTTATATCTTTCGAGAAGGTCAAAGGTTCGAGTAACTTTCATTATTTAAAATTTTAATTGAAGAATAATATTTGCACAAGGAACAAAAGGTTTTACAATTATCTGTATTGCGAATAATTTGTATTTCAGCAATTTATTTAAATATTTATGTAAAAAATTGAATTTTGCACACTCAATAATTTTTAAAATTATCAATAATTAATGTATTATCAAATTATTTATAAATAATACTAGGCAAAAAAAAGCCTCACCCTAGTTTGTAAAAACGATTGTAAGGCTATAACAAATTGAAGTTATGTTATATATGGAAATCGTATTTATTATCTTTTTTCAAAGAGTTTTTATACCTTCTTTCATTCTCAAAACCAATAAAAAACATTAATTTAAGAACCTATACTTTTCGAAAACTTCTCTTAATCCCGCAGGGGGATAAAATTTATGTTC
>JAGLDO010000251.1 GCA_023145555.1 Bacteroidales bacterium | reverse complement strand
TTTAACTCAATCTACAAAATTACAACAAACATTATAATTTTGGTATTATTGCACTATATTTTTTTAAAAAATTTACTAATATATAATGAGTTTAATTTATAAAAATTGAGACTACTGCAAAAACACCTGACAGGTTTATTTCAATAAAAAATAGCATGGTTAAATTACCACTGCTCTTTCGGATTTGTAATTCGAAAGCATTAATATACAGCTTGTTAATTCGGGATTACAAATCCCGAACAGCAGTGTGAATAGAGTCCACTCCGAAAAGACATGACATGTTTGTTCTAATAAAAAACGAACCACACAATTCGCTGATAGTCATTATGATAGAGAACATGTCAGATCTCTATCCATCAGCTGACGGACAATTTTTTAGAGTGGGTTCAAGAATTACAGAATCTTAAAATTATTTGTAACAAGCCCCCAAGAAATCAATATATTATAAATATTAATAATTGATAAGTTAAAATGTCTATTAAATAATATGTGAGCTAAAACATTGTGATTAATATTAAATAAAATTATAAAAAAAATAAAAAAAATTTGTTTATAAAAAAAAACTATTTATATTTGCAGTGTATTAGTAAAGTGTTACACTATTAAACTAAATAACTATGATAGAAATTAAAAATTTAAATTTTGCTTATAAAAAGAAAGCAAAATTATTTGATAACTTAAACCTTGAATTGTCCTTAGGAAATATTTATGGGCTATTAGGGAAAAACGGTGCAGGAAAAACTACACTATTGAAACAAATAACGGGTTTACTTTTCCCTCAATCGGGTGAATGTCTTGTTTTAGGCGAGCACGCAAGTAAACGAGATGCAAAATTATTAAGTGAGATATTTTTCGTGCCTGAAGAATTTAATCTCCCTGCTATAACTATAAAAGATTATGTAAGTCTGACAGCTCCATTTTACCTTCGTTTCAACAAAGCTCAATTTTCTGAATATATGAATGACTTTGAGATTTCTGAAAATGATAATATTAAAAATCTATCTTTTGGTCAAAAAAAGAAATTCTTACTTGCATTTGGTATTTCAGCAAACACAAAATTGCTTGTTCTCGACGAGCCGTCTAATGCTTTAGACATACCATCAAAAAGTCAATTTCGTAAAATTATTGCATCGTCAATAAACGATGAGCGAAGTGTAATAATCTCATCTCATCAGGTACGTGATTTATCAAGCTTGTTAGACAATATAATTATTATTGATAAAGGTAAAATTATCTTTAATCATAATATTAAAGATATTTCAAAAAAATTAGTCTTTAATAAAGCAAAAGCCGAAGAAGTAGAAGGCGAACTATACTCAGAAGAAATTCTTGGAGCTAAATATGTTATTCAAAAAAATAAAAACGGTTCTGAAACTAATATCGATTTAGAAATGCTTTTTAATGCAGTAACAAATAATACTGAAAAAATTAATAACGAATTTTAAACAAATCTATCATGACACAAAATAAGATAATTAATTTCAAAAACTTATTTTTATTTATAAAAAGATATTTATTTCTAAATAAAAATACTTTAGCTGTTGCATTCGGAGCTGTTTCTGGAACAATATTTTTAATCTTAATGTTTGCAGCCTACCAAACAAAATCATTAAATTCCGATATATTATTTTCAACAGTTATGCCTTTCTTTTTTTTAGGTGGTTTAATATTTACAAGCTCGTCTTTTAAAGAACTGCATGACCCTAAAACAAGTTATAGCTTTTTAACTTTTCCAATATCAACTTTCGAAAAATTGTCAGGAATATGGTTATCAACTTCTGTATTGTTCTCTATAGTATCAATTGTGATTATTTATATTATTAATATTTTAGCAAGCGTTTTGTTTTCTCAATTATTTAATTTTCAATTACATATTGATAATATTTTTACTCTTCAATTATTTTCTGAAGTTGGAAAATATATTGTAATTCAGTCAATATTCTTACTTGGAGCAATTTACTTTAGAAAAAATAATTTTCTTAAAACTATATTGGCTATATCTGTAATTTTTATAGTATTTGCAATATTGACAGGCTTAGCCGGACGTATAATGTTTAATGATTTTATAATACCTCATAACTTCAACTTCAATAGTAATGGTGTTTCGATTGAACATCAGTCAATGTTTAGTAATACAATACCACAGATTTTAAATTTTACTTTTTGGTATTTATTAACACCGTTTTTCTTAATTGTTTCGTATTTCAGACTTAAAGAAAGACAGATTTAAAAAATAAAACCATGGAATTTAAAGACAACCAACCAATATATATACAGATAGCAGATTATTTTTGTGAAAATATTTTGTTAAAAAAATGGAAAGAAGGAGAAAAAATCCCTTCTGTGCGACAAGTTGCTGTAACAATGGAAGTAAATCCTAACACAGCATTACGAACTTTTAACTACTTACAGAATATGGGAATTATCTTTAACAAGAGAGGTATTGGCTATTTTGTTGACGATAATGCTTATTTGAAAACCTTAGAGTTAAAAAAAGAGAAATTTGTAAATACTGATTTGCCTTTTTTATTTAAAACAATAAAAATGCTTAACATCAGTATTGATGAATTAGGTAAATTATTTTTAGAATATAACAACAATAAATAATTATAAACTTAAAATTATGAAAACAAGTAATAAAATATTATTAACAGGATTTGTGGTAGTATTTGTCGTTACATTAATATTCCTGTTCTACATAAAATCAATATTAATGGGATAAAAGGAGATGGACAAATTCTCACAGAAACAAGACAAGTTGCTACATTCACAGGGATTAAAATAAAAAACCGAATAAGAGTAAAATACACACAAGATTCCGTGCAAAAACTTATTATTACGGCAGACAATAATTTGATGAAATTGGTAAAATCCGAAGTAAAAAATGACACTTTAAACATCTATACTTCAGAAAATTATTTTGTAAATGATACTATTGTAGTAGAAATTTCATCTGATAAAATCAATTTTATCGATTTATCACAAAAAAGTGAATTTACAGTGTTAAATACTATAACAGGAGATACAATTAAT
>JAGLDO010000250.1 GCA_023145555.1 Bacteroidales bacterium | reverse complement strand
CAAATCAAATTTGAAAGCCGAACAAACCTGCCTTATTGGCGATACAATTCACGATTATGAAGTTGCAAAAAAAATTGGTTGCAAATGTATTCTTGTTGACAGGGGACACCAATCACAAACACGTTTATTAAAAACAAAAGTGCCGGTTGTGAAAAATTTGATTGAGGCGGGAGTGTTGGTTGAGGGGTTGTGATTAAAAAACAAAAAACATTTCTTTAATATTGAGAACCACAAATATTCTTTGCTGTTTTTTATTTCAATTAAAATTTAAAACTATACCTAACATAAGGAATTATAGGAAACATGCTGAATTTAACCATTTGCTCATTAACATTGTCATATTCTAAATAAAAAGCATTTAAACGACAATAAGCATTATATAAGCCAAAACTCCATGTTCGCATTCCGTGTTTTTTTTGTTTATGCAGGTTTACGCCAATGTCTAATCTGTGATATGACGGCATGCGATATGAGTTTCGTGTTTCAAAATTTAATAAATCATTTGTGACACCCATATTAAAGAATTCATTTAATGCAGAAAAGGCATCTTCAAATTGTGATTGTGCCAGAGTTATAGCATTTCCCGTACCATAAACCCAGTTAATTCCGGCATCAATTTTCTTATTAAATTTATGAACTATTGCAATACCAATATCGTGGCGGCGGTCGTAACGGTAAGGAAATGTTTTGCCAAAATTCAAATTCTCAAATTTTCTCTCACTCCAAGAAAGTGTGTAACCTATCCAGCCTGTTGTTTTACCGATACTTTTTTGCAGCAATAATTCGAAACCGTAAGCTGTGCCTTTACCTGTTTCAATTTTATCTTGCCAATCGGTAAATCCCGAATAAAAACTTGCTCCTTCTTTATATTCAATCAGATTACTCATTGTTTTATAATATGCTTCAACACTTATATCAATTTTTTTGTTTAAATTATACACCGAGCCTATGGCATATTGTGTCGATTTTTGCGGTTTTATGTTTTCTGTTACAGGCAACCATAAATCTGTGGGTAATCCTATTGTAGTGTTTGTTAATAAATGAACATATTGATTCATCTGCGAATATGATGCTTTTACTGATAATTTTTCATTTATAAGAAAACACATTGAGGCTCGTGGTTCAAATGCCGAATAATATTTACTGTTTACATAAAAACCCGAATATCGTAATCCTATATTCATTTTAAACAAGGAGCCTATTTTTATATTATCTTCAATATATGCAGCCAGCTCGTTTGAATAAATGTTTGAATTACCATAAGTGCTGTCTAATTTAATTGCATCTTGTGTGCTGTTGAATTTACTTACAGAAACACCGGGTTTAAATGTATGATAAATATGGTTTATGCCAAATTTTATATAATGATTGGGATTTGGCATATAATTAAAATCAATTTTACCTGCAAGGTCTTTTATTCCCGAACTGTATTCACTCCTATAATCTTCAATTTCATCAACTGTTTTGTTTGTTTCTTGGTAATGCTCCTGCTCTGTATAAAAATTAAAATTACTGTAAGTAACTGTTGTGTTGCTAAATAGTTTATTGTTGAACACATAGTTCCATCGTAATGAACTTGTAATATTTCCCCAGCCTAATCTGTCTTCCGATTTTGTCAAAAAATGATTAAGATTACCATCATAACCCTCTTCGTTAAATTTTGAATAATAAGTATCATCGCCCACGTATGTACTTAAAAACAAACGACTTTTATCTGAAAATTTATGATTTATTTTTGCATTAAGGTCATAAAAATAATAACCAACAACTGCTCCATCGACATACTTTTTAATAAAAGGTCTTGCAAGCACATCAACATAAGTTCTTCTGCCTGAGACAATAAACGATGTTTTGTCTTTTTTTATTGGACCTTCAATAAAAAAATTTGAGGCTATTAATCCTATTGAGCCTTCTCCTTTTATTTTTTTGTTATTACCCTCTCTCATCCTAATATCAACTATTGAAGATGTTCTACCTCCATATTCTGCAGGAAAACCTCCTTTATAAAGTTTAATATTTTTTATGGCGTCGCCGTTAAAAACAGAAAAAAAACCAAATAGATGATAGGCATTGTAAACCGGCACGCCATCGAGCAAAATAAGATTTTGGTCGGAACCTCCGCCTCTTACGTATAATCCGCTTGAGCCTTCGCTGCCTGAATTAACTCCGGGCATTAATTGCAATGTTTTTAAAACATCTGTCTCACCCATAAACGAAGGCAGTTGTTTTACTGTTTGTATAGGCATTTCAACAAGGCTCATTTGTGAGCTTTTTAACCTCTTTTCCGACCTGTTTTCTACAACCAACACTTCTTCAAGTTCAGTGTTTTGCTCAAGTAAAATATTTATGAGTGTATCTCTTGTTAAGTTAATTTGTTTGCTTATAGTTTGGTAACCAATATATGAAAAGTTAAGCCTTGCTTTTTTGCTTTTTAAAGTTAAACTATAAAAACCATAATTGTTGGTAACTGTTCCTATATATGTTTGAGATGAAAAAACATTTGCATTAATAAGTTTTTCTCCGGTATTTGCGTCTTCAACATATCCGCTTATTGTGTGTTGTTGAGAAAATGTGTTTGCGTATATTACGATAAGAACTATTGTAAATAGTATTTTTTTCATCTGTATGTTTTGTTTTTGACTGATATTTGTTTCTTTTTAATCCCCCATTTCTAATCTATCTTTATTCAAACCTGACAGTATCAGATGATACAGAATAACCTGCAAAAACGCCAAGACCATTTTCTATATTTGTATAAATAGGAATAGGCTCTGAAAGACCTTGCTGAAACACGTCAAATAATTCATCGCCCTTTGCTGCTTGTGAATTACAAGATTTTGCATAAAAATAAAATTCTTTTGTTATTGAATGAAGATTAAAGGCTAAGTATTTTAAGCTGTCCATATAGTCAAGTCTCCATTCATCAACAAAACCCTTTAATGTAAGTTGGTAGTTTTTACCGTTAAATAGCTCATCGTCAAAAACAAATAATTTATTATTATACACATCCCATTTACTAATAACAGGATCTTCTGATGAAAGTTCGCAGAAGTTAATATATTGCGGCACACCTCTTAATAAATAATAATTTTTTTCTTCTACAGGATCTTTAAAATTTATATATATATTATACCATGCATAATCACCTTCAATATCTTCTTTTTTTTCTTTGCTTATTGAAGTAATGGGAATTTTTTTCGGAATATCGTTATGTGCTTCTACTGTGGTATAATCCTGTGCTTCTACAACAATTTTATAATCATTATTTACACTCGGCTTAAATTTTGATCTGTAATTACTATTTTTAATAAATTTTAATGTATCAATAAAATTATTGTTTTCGTACAACAAAACTGTTGCCTTAACATCAATATAATTGTTTTGAGAATCTGGAAAACAATTACCCGAACTATCATAATTACGAATTCTTTTCAAAGGAGATATGTCTTTTGTTATATTTACTTTAAATAAACTATCGGGTGAAAATAAACTATTAACAACAAGTTGACTTTTAATATTATGTAAATCCATGTCAATTGGTTTCCTACAGGATGTTAAAAGAAAAATAATTAATACGTTTATTAATGTTAATTTCCGAAACAAATTTTTGCGGGTATTTTTTTTAAAATATGATTTAAGCATAGATGTACTTTAGTTTAAAAATAAAGAGCTAAATTTATGATTATTTAGCTCTTTATTAAAGTTATTTAGTCATTAAAATTTATTTTTCCAATGAAAGCCACAACCATTACCATCGCAGTTATATTTCAAATTAATATTATCCATTTTATTTACTGGAAACTCACCTATTACATCGTCACCTGTTGAGCCATCAATTTCAATTGTTATTCCCCAATATGAAATTGGTATTTTATCGAAAGGCCCTGCATCTTCTTCAATCCAAGAAAAAAGTAAATTATTTCCATAATCATTTCAATACCAATTCAATAATTGTTGATTATAAATTTTCCATACGTCTTCAACAGAACTTCTTGTTGATAGAGGGCATCAATCACAAACACATTTATTAAAAACAAAAGTGCCGGTTGTGAAAAATTTATTTG
>JAGLDO010000025.1 GCA_023145555.1 Bacteroidales bacterium | reverse complement strand
TTAAGAATCACAAAATATTTTGCGTCTATTTGGTATAGTGCTTTGTTGTACCCTTCAGCAAAGCCATAGTTTTTATCGAATTGAATAATGTTTATGTCAGAGTAATTACTTTTAATGAATGAAACAGAATCGTCTTGCGAACCATTATCGGCAATATAAATTTTTACATTGTCAAGAGAAGAATATTTAACTAATGTAGGTAGAAATTTTTTTAAAAAAATTATTCCGTTCCAGTTTAAAATTACAACAGCAATATTTATCATAAAGTATTAAAAATCAGCTTAATGAATAGAAGTAAAGAAATATAATCCTTTCTTTTGTAAATATTTGAATTATTTAGAATTAATCTAAAATAATTCGTGGATAAAAATAAGTTTTTAAAATGATATTTTATAATAAAAAGGTATAAATATATTATGAGTATTATCTATATTGTTGTCTTTGAGTGAAAAAGAGAGATTGTGAAAATGTGAAGTTGTGAAAGTTTACATTTATTTTAAATGGCTAAAAAATTACTATTTATCGTTCGGTTTTTTATGCTTCCATCTACGATGTGACCAAAGCCAGTATTCCGGTTCTTCTTTTATTATTTTTTCTAAAAGTTTAACGTGACATTCGGTAATTTCATATTCTTTTGTCTCTTTCGGGTTATCAAAAAGTTTTATTATCTCAACTTGATAATAGCCACGTTTAACTTTGCGCATATCTAAAAATACAACTGCTTGGTTTGTTTTTTTTGCAATCTTTTCAACTCCAAGAAAAACCGGAGTATCTTGATTTAAGAACTTTGTCCAGTAATGACTTTCTGATTTTGTAGGAGTTTGGTCGGAAACAAATCCTGCAAAGCTTAGTTTTTTTTCTTTAGTATATTTAATTATAGTTCTAACAGTGTTTTGCATTTCAACAGGCTTGGCACCAAATTTTTGTCTTGTTTTTTTGAAAAAATTATCAAATGATTTGTTTGAAAGTTTTTTGTAAACACCAATGTTTAAATGTTTTGTGATGAGTGGCATGCCCAAATACAGCTCCCAGTTACCATAATGCCCTAAAACACCAATAACGCTTTTGTTTTGTTCGTAGTAATTGTTTAGAACTTCAATATTCGTAAATTTTACTCGTTTTAAAATTTCTTTTTCTTTAATAAAGTGAATGGAAATATTTTCAATAAAAAGGTCTGCCAAATGTTTATAGAATTTTTTTTCAATAATTTTTCTTTCTTTCTCTGATTTTTCAGGGAATGAGTTTTTCAGGTTTGTATAAACTACTTTTTTTCTATAAGAAATAATGTAGTATAAAATAATGTATATAATGTCTGCATTAAGGTATTGAATTTTTAAAGGCATTATAGAAAGTAACCATGAAAAAAAGTAAAATAAATAAAAAAATATTTTTTGCATTTAAAATTTTTTTAAATAAAAATCGCTTATAATTTTTATAAGCGATTAGTAGCTATTAATTCATAATTATTAATGAGTTTTGTATTCTTCGTCGTAATGTCCGCCAAAATGATTTTTGTCATTTTGGTTTTCTATTCCATTAATTACAGTGTTTCTTTTGTTAATAATTTGTTTCCAATTCTTATTAATAATTTCACCTTTAGCATCTGAGTGAAGCAAAACAAAATCATCGCCAACAATATTTGAATTATAAAAAACGAACTTTTTATTTGTTTGATTGTCTATTTTGTAATAATGCCATATTTCGTATGGATAAGCATTTGGTTCGTGTTTGCTTTCGAATATTGAGTTTGGTGTGCCATATTGCAGATATACTCTTCCGCGGTCGGTTTCGTAACCTCTTCTTATTTGTGTGCTGTATGATTTGTTTACAAGATCAACCTGTTTTTTGTAAATGAGCCATTCTTGTTCGGGTGAGGTGGTGTTACGTTTTGACCAAAAGTTAAAGAAAAATTGTTGCATTAATTTTATGTTTGCCGATTTGAGTTGATTTTTAATAAATTTTTGTTCAGTAGCATCAGATATTGACCATAAAGAACTAATATAATCGGCTAATACGTTTATGTTGCTAAATTTATCAGCAAATGTTCCGTTTATATTAATTGATTCTATGTCGAGAGGACTTAACTCAATTCCGGGATTGCTTCGTTGGAAAAATATTTTTTTTGCTTTTAGGATATTGTTATTTCTGTCTCTAACTTCAGCTACTAAGTTATAATTACCAGAAGGAAGTTTTTTTATAGGAATTTCTTTAAAAAGAATATTAACACTACTTACTTTTTGTTTTTCAAAACGATTGAAATCATGTAGAGCTTTTCCTGAATGATAAGTTTCGATGTAGTAGTTGATTAAGAAATCGCTTGAATCGTCGAGGACTTTATTTACATTATATATTTCAGTGTAGAAAGCAATTTTTTCAACATTGTTGGGATAAAAATTTGAAACATAAGGAACAATATCAAAACCACTTTTACTTAGCATGTTTTGTTTTTTTGTTTTTGAGAATTTATCAATCAACTCAATTCCGGAGAAACATATTTCGTTTTCGATGTAATCAACAGTAATTATATCTGAAAGAGTAAAATTTTGAGTGCTGTCGTTGTAGTTGTCAGAAATAATTAGCTCGAAGTTATAATTACCTTTTGGTATTGTGATGCGCTGTAAGTCAACAAAATTTGGAAAGTTTTCTACAGTATCTTCAACTTCGGGACTAAAAAGGTTGTATTTTCTGAATTCTTTGATATCATCACCATTTTTAAACAGCATAGTTATTTGTATCGATGCCTGATACATATCGTTTTTGTTTTTTTTGAATACAACAGAATTGCCTACAACGGCAATGTTAGTTTCAATATATGTGCCGTTTTGTTCAGAATAAAATGGAGCATAGCTGAAATATGCTGATAAGTTATCATTAGAGAAAACAGTAGTTGTAACAAATAAACTAATTAAAACAAATAATATTTTTTTCACAATAAGAAGGTTTAGTTTAACGAAAAATTTGCAAATAAAATTTGAGATAAAATTACAAAATATTTATTGATTACAAAAGGTTATTTTGACATATATTTTTTTATTATGCTTAGAAATTCGTTGTAAATCAAGATGTTTGATGCTATTATTTCTTTTCCGAAAAGGTAATTATCTTCTCCGTTAAAATCACAAACTTTTCCACCTGCTTGTTTAACAATAAATGCTCCTGCAGCAACGTCCCAAGCATGGAGGCTATACTCGTAAAAAGCATCAAATCTGCCACAGGCAACATAAACTAAGTCGGTTGCAGCCGAACCTAAACGTCTTAAGCCATGAGAGTTTTTCATAAAGAAATCTAAAGTTTGCATAAATGGTTCCATTTTGTCATAATCATAATATGGGAAACCGGTTGCAATAAGAGAGTCGTCAACTTTTTTTGATTTGGTAACAGATATTTCTTCGTCATTTAAAAATGCTTTGCTGCCTTTATAAGCATAAAAACATTCATCTAAACTAATCTCGTAAACAACTCCGAGAATAATTTCATCTTTTTCCATTAATGCTATGCTTACAGCAAAAGGAGAAAGTTTGTGAATATAGTTTGTTGTGCCGTCTAATGGGTCAATTATCCAATTATAAATATCTCCTTTTTTTGTTGAAGTTTTTTCTTCAGTAATAAAACCTGCTTCGGGTAATATTTTTGATAAATCTTCGACAATTTTTTTTTCAGCAGTTTTATCTACATAAGTCACAAAATCGTGTATGCCTTTTTTTTCGATAATTGTTGGAGAAATATTATTTTTTTGTTCTCGAATGAAATCACCTACTGTTACTGCAATTTCTCGAGTTTGTTGAGTGAGGTCTTTTAAATTCATAATGGACATATTTTTTTATATAATATTTGCAAATATATAAATTTGAAAAATTGTATAATAAAATTTCAATCAAAAAAGAATAGTTTCAATAAAACCAAATTTAGACATACTATTTGTATGAGCAAAAGAAATAAGTTTTTTGTATATTTGTATAAATATTAATAATTATTTTTATTGAGTATATAATGAAAACATTAGAATATATAAAGCAACAAATTGAACAAAAAAAATCTTTTCTGCAAGCAAAATATCATATTAAATATTTGGCAATTTTTGGTTCTGTCAGTCGAGGAGAAAATAACGATGAAAGCGATATTGATATTTTGGTGGATTTTTCAGAGCCGATTGGTATTGAATTTATTGATTTAGCTGATGAATTAGAAAAAATTTTACAGAATAAAGTAGATTTGGTCTCTCGTAATGCTATTAAACCAAAATATTTTTCTCAAATTAAAAATGAGTTGCAATATGTCTAAACGTAATAGTCGGCTTTTGTTAGAAGATATTTTTGAAGCTTGCGTTAAAATATTTCAATACACAGCAGGTATGGAATATAATGATTTTATTAATGATGAAAAAACTATTGATGCTGTTATCAGAAATTTTGAAATTATTGGAGAAGCTGCTAATCGCTTACCAAATGAATTTATATTAAAACATAATTCAGTTGTGTGGCGACAAATTATCGGCTTAAGAAATAGATTAATACATGCTTATTTTGGTGTAGATTATCAAATACTGTGGAAAATAATTAATGAAAATTTGAATGAATTTAAAATTCAAATAGAAACTGTTTTAAATAGTTCAAAATAATTTATAAATATATCCTGTAGTTTTTTGTTTTTAATGAGAAATAAATACGATGAAAAAAAATTGTAATTTATTAATATTTAGTATATTAATAGTGGTTATAATGATGTCTTGTAAAAAAATACAGTCTTATTCCAATATTCCTGAAGTTCATTTTAAAAGTTATACTGCTCAAAATTCTGTTGACTTATTAGGAAATAAAACAAAAGCAGTTGAATTAGTATTTACATTTATTGACGGTGATGGTGATATTGGATTAAGACAAATTGATACAGTTGCTCCATATATTGGTAAATATAAAAACAATTTCTTTTCAACTTTGTATGTGAAAGAAAATGGTGAATATAAGGAGGTTGCAAATATTTCTGTTTCAAATTATACAATTCCATACATTGAACCACAAGGACAAAACAAAACATTAAAGGCTGATGTTAAAGTTAAATATGAGTATGCAATCTCTCAAGAAAACGACACTTTGTTTAATTATGATACTATAATGTATGAATATTATATTGTGGACAGAGCATTGAACCAGAGTAATATTGATTCAACATCTGATATAGTTTTTGAATAATAAATTTTTAAAGTTATGACATTTACTAAAGACATGAAAATGGCAGATTTAATTCACAAGAATTATTTGCTGTTGTCTATAATTAGTCGGTTTGGAATACCTCTTGGCTTTGGTGACAAGTCTGTTGAAGAGATTTGTAATGAATATAATGTTAACACTTATTTTTTTCTTGATATTGTAAACTCATATTCTAATGAAAATTATATTACTGATGTTCAACATAATAATTTTTCAATACATTCAATAGTACGATATTTAAGAAAAACGCATAAATTTTATATAGATCAAATAGTACCTGAAATAAATTGTTTAATAACTAATTTGTATCAAAATTGTTTCCAGCAAAAAGACAATGTTAAGTTATTGTTGAATTTTTTTGATGAATACAAAAATGAATTATTAATACATATAAAGAGGGAAGAGGATGTTGTTTATCCTTATGTTTTAAATATTGAAAATGCTTATGAAACAAAAAAAATAAGTAAAAAGCTTGTTGCGCAAATGAAAAATTATTCGATAAATGAATACTTGAATGAGCATTCAAATATTGAAGAAAAGCTTTTGGATTTAAAGAATTTAATAATTAAATACTTGCCACCAACATCTGATTATAAATATAGAAATAAGGTATTGGCAAAACTTTTTCAGTTAGAAAATGATATTAATGACCATTCGAGGATAGAAGAAAAAGTTATGGCACCCAAAATTCTTGAAATGGAAAAGTTTTTATTTTCTCATTTTTCAATAGATAAACAAAATAGTTCCGATGAGTAAGCTTACATTTATTATTGCAAATAAATCATTTATTGTTCGCCGGGGACTTGTTTCTACTATTGAAGAATTACCCAACTTTGAAGTAGTAAAAGAAGTAGAAAATGAAATAAATTTGTTTAAAGCAATTGATAAACTTACTCCTGATTTTGTGATTATTAATTTTGAATTTTATAAATCATTAAACATAATCAATCTTAATTTATTGATTGAGAAACGAAAAACTAAAATCATAAAACTAGTTGATAGAAATACTGATAATGATTTTTTTAAAGAAACAGATTTTTATATAGATATTAATGAATCCAAAAGCAGTATTGTTGGACAAATTAAAGATATAGCAACACCATTTTTAGAATCTGAAAATATTAGTATAAATAATTCTATTTTGTCTAACAGAGAAAAAGATGTCTTGCGTTATATTGCACTTGGATTCACCAATAAAGAAGTTGCTGATAAGCTTTTTATTAGTATTCATACAGTTGTTTCCCACAGGAAAAATATTACAAAAAAATTAGATATTCATACAGTTTCAGGGCTTACAATTTATGCTGTTTTGAATAAGATTATTGATATTAAGAGTTCATAGAGTTATAAAGTTTGTAAAATTCGTAAAGTTCATAAAGTTTGTAAAGTTAAAAGTTTGTAAAGTTGAGACCACTCCGAGAAGTGTTTTTCGTCATTGCGAACGATAGTGAAGCAATCCCTACATGTTGATTATCAACAGATTGCTTCGGGTTTTGCCTTCGCAATGACGGCTATGAAGCCTTTTCGGAGTGGACTCAAAGTTGTAAAGTTAAAAAGTTAGTTATGATAAAAATAAAAAGGTTTGTATTTAATCCTATTCAGGTTAACACGTATGTGGTTTACGATGAAACAAATGAGTGTGTTGTTATTGATGCAGGATGTTATTCTGATATAGAGAAACAAGAATTAATAAGCTTCTTAGAACAAAATAACTTAAACCCGGTTAAAGTTTTAAATACTCATTTGCACATTGACCATATTTTTGGAAACACATTGTTGTTTGAGAAATATAATTTATTACCGCAAGCTCATAAACAAGATGATTTTTTGCTTCAACAAGCAGCTTTTTTTGCAACAAGTCTTGGGATGTCTTTAAATGAAGAGCTTCCCAAAGTGGGCGTTTATTTATCAGATAATGATATTGTGAAATTTGGTAACTCAGAATTAAAAGTTATTCATGTGCCTGGTCATTCGCCGGGGAGCATAGTTTTTTATAATGAGAAACAACATTTTATATTTGCAGGAGATGTTCTTTTTAAAGGAAGTATTGGACGAACAGATTTGCCGTTAGGTGATTACGACACATTAATAGAAGGGATTAGAAATAAATTGTTTGTTTTACCCAACGATGTTATTGTGTATTCAGGACATGGTGAACAAACAACAATTGGCAAAGAAAAAAATA
>JAGLDO010000249.1 GCA_023145555.1 Bacteroidales bacterium | reverse complement strand
TCAGAAAATGCTATGCCCAGTCCCATGTCAATTAAAGCGTTATTTAAAGACTTATCGTATTTAAACTTAAATTTTGGCATTATTATATGAATATCGCCCACTTTTTCAAAGCTGTTTAGCCAACTGTTCCAATTATTGTCGTTTAATTCATTAATAATATCATCGGTTGTTTTACCTTCGTTTGGCAAAAGCACCACCATACTGAATTTTTCACCACCGTAAGGCAACTCAACAGCTTTAAATAAATCGTTAGTTAAAAAATTAAAACTAGCTTCTTGTTGCATCATTAATACATTTTTTGTTGTTCCGCTGGCAAGATAAAATGGTTTTGATTCTGTATCTGAACTGTCAAATTCATATTTCCAGTTACCCTTAAAATATATTGCATTTATCAAAAACATAACTGTTTCGGGCGATATGTAATCAACAATTTCTGTAATTTTATTGTTTGTGTTATCTGCTATCCATTTGTTAATTATATCTTTAGCTTGAGAATCGGAAAAATCCAGAGCATTAACTTCTGCATCATAATAGTTTTTATTAACATCAATAAAATTTTGCTCAACATTAAAGTCATCTCTATACCAAATTGAATTAGCAATATTGAAAATTACTTTTGGGTCGAGACCGATTAATGAGTTCATTATATTTTTATAGGAGTTGTTTATTTCATCGGTGCTTAATCCGTTGAGCCTTAGAGTTTTTTCCATCGCTGTTTTCGTTTCATTGTCGGCTCCATTATAAGTCATAGCAAGAGCAAAAGAGACACTCAAAGGTGAAATAAAAACATTTTTGTTTTGCTCCTCCAGGCTATCTATCTTATTAAAAAAATCAAAACCAAACTTATTGCTTGAATTAACAAGTGATTGCTCTTTTAAATTAAGTATAATATCAGGTATTTCAGGACTTGGATTATCTTTTTTATCACAAGAAAATGAAATTATTGATAAAAAGATTATAAGGAATAATAATTTTATTGTTTTCATAATTTTGTAGTTTTTAATTAATATTAATGATAATTTTGTTAATGAAAAATGTAAAATCGACTTTCACAATAACAAGATGATTTGAAGTCAATAAAGGTTGCTTTTAATTATTTTTTTTTAAAAAGCAACCAAAAAAAGAAAAACAACATCTATATAGTAGAATAAAAAATGTCGCATAAGAAATTTTTGAAGAGTATCGACAAAATAATTAAGGGATGTGTTGCAGGTAACATTAAATATCAGGAAATGTTGTATAAACAATTTTCCGGAAAAATGTTTGCTGTCTGTTTGCGATACGCTAAAGATTATACTGAGGCTGAAGATGTTTTACAAGAAGGTTTTATTAAAATATTTGAAAAAATTAATCAGTTTAAATTTAAAGGTTCTTTTGAAGGGTGGATACGGCGAATTATGGTTAATACGGCGTTAGATAAATATCGTAAGCAAAATTTATTACACACGGTCGTTGATATCAATGAATATGCTGAAGACTTTAATTACGACGATGTTATAAGCAATATAACTTCAAAAGATATTTTAAAATTAATTCAGCAACTTTCACCAAAATACAAAATGGTGTTTGTCTCTTATGCAATTGAAGGATATACCCACAAAGAGATTAGTGAGATGATGGGGATTTCAATTGGCACGTCAAAGTCTAATCTGTCAAGAGCGCGACAGATTTTGCAAGATAAAATTAATAAGTATTATAAAAACGATGAAAAGATAAAATTTTTGAAATGATTGAAGATAGAAAAAATATTGACAAATTGTTTCACGATGTTTTATTCAACAATGAACACGATGTTCCTGATTATGTATGGGACAATATTCAAGATGAATTGTTGAGAAAAAAAAGAATGAAAAATCGAATGCTTTTAAGAAATATAGCAGCTTCGATTATTATTATGTTAACATTTGCAAGCGGGTATTTCTTTTCTGACTTATTCAGGATTGAAAAAGAAAAATCATCACAAACACTTACAAAAAATAAAAATTTGGAGATTAAAGAAGTAAAAAATGAAAAAGATGATAACAATTCAGATAAAAAATCTATCAATCTTGATAAGAAAATAAATAATGAATTTGTAACTCAACAACAAAATAATATTACATTTCAGAATAAGAATAAAAACGAAAAATTTTTGTCAAACACAGAAAAAGAATTTTCAGAGATTAATAATAATATAAAATCAAAAGAACAAGTTGCTAAAAAGAATTTATTAGCAAATAGTGATGAAAGCGAAAATTTTAATAAATCGCCAATAAACAATACTTATAACGATAAGATTACCTATAAAAAATTACAACTCTTAAATGCAGATAAAATAGATGCACAATTGAAATCAGAGGGAGAATTAGTTTATTCACTCAGGCAAGTTCCAGTGCTGAATATTGAAGATAAAAAAAAGAAAGAGGCGCGTTGGTCTGTCGAAGGACAATTTTCTCCTCTTTATGCCTATAGAGATGTTAAAGAAGTTGATGCTATTTATGAAGCAAGTGCAAATTCTAATGTCAACAGTTATCGTGACAACAGCGAAGAAAAACCAATTTCCGCTTTTTCTGTTGGAGCAAACATAAAATATAAAATAAGTGAGAGATTGAAGTTTCAAACAGGAGTTTATTATTCAGAAACAGGACAAATAATTAAAAATGCAATGCTTTTTTCAGAATCAATGTACAATGGAAGAGGAAACACTTATTTATTAAACACAAGCGTTGGGAATGTTATTGAAGCATCTAACACTGTGATTCCGATTAACAATGTCGATAATTTAGACTTTTCAAATTCAACAATCTCTGACATAATACAAAATTTTGACTATCTTGAAATTCCTGCAATTATTAAATACAAAATTATTGATAAAAAAATTGATGTTAATGTTCTTAGCGGTATTAACACCGGCATTTTGATTGGCAATAATGTTACAGTAAAGAATGATGAAGGTAAATTTAAGGTTGGCAAGACAACAGATATTAATTCAGTTATTTATTCCGGAATGTTAGGCATAAATCTTGTGTATCCCTTGTATAAAAATTTCTCGTTTTGTATTGAACCAACATTTAAGTATTCGTTAAAATCAATTAATAAATACAACTCAGTTTACCCTTATTCGTTTGCTGTTTTCTCAGGTATAAATTTCCAATTTTAATAATTTTTTTTGAACAGGATTTTTAAAAATACTTTCATTTTTTTGTTTATAAAACGAATATCATTATATATTGAAAAACTTATTAGTAAGTTGAGTTCGATTGTTAATCTAATGGAAATAAGATAATTAATTCATATATTTTTGCCAAGTTACAATTACATATTTTGAAATACCGTGCTCAACTTTTTCCATAAAACCATATTCATAACAAAACAAATATAAATTTTTATTGGCCGCTTTCCAGTAATGTGTAAAAAATTTTGGATTAAAGCCATCTTTAATAAGCGTTTCTTTTCTTACAATTGATTTTCCTGCTTTGTTATAATTTTTTAAAATTTGCCTATTTTGTTTTAATGATTTATCAATAGAAACAAAAAGATTATTTTCATTTTCTAAATTCTTTTTATAATGATAAGAAGATTTGCAATAAACTGAGCAAAATTTTTTATCAGTCCTTCCTTTTATTATCTCATTACATTCCAGACATCTTCTTTCATTTGACATAATTACGATTTTTATCAATTAATTATAAGCACAATATAATGATTTACCTGAATATTACACGAATAATAAACGTATAATAATACGAATAAATTTGATTTTAGGGTTTTAATGTTTTTATCTTTAATAAAAATTTTAATAAAATATTATGATGAATTCATTTAGCACCCTAACTCTCAGACATTTAATAGTAGATAACTCTAAGATGATAGGTTTAGAATACCCGAACAATCCCACAATTAGGGCATTGGTAAGCACATTAACTAATGTAAAGTGGAGTGAGAAATATGGATTAAGCTATATTGCAAACAATAAAAATAATTTAGATAATGTTTTTACATTATTTAGAGGCGTTGCTTGGGTAAACGGAAAATATTTTTTCAAAAATAAACCGATAAACATGAACATTCCCGAACCAAACTATACATCAATAAAAACTAAAAAAAGTAAATATAATCGAAAATGTCCCGAAGAATATATAGACAAACTGCAAGTTTTACGATACAGTGAAAACACCGTTAAAACCTATGTTGCAATGTTTGAGGAGTTCATTAATTATTATGTAGAATCTGATTTGTTAAGTATAAACGCAAATGACATTAAAAATTATTTAAAATATTTAGTAGAGAGAAAAGTTTCAAAATCATATCAAAATCAAGCAATTAATGCCATTAAATTCTATTATGAAATAGTTTTATGCTTACCTAATTGCTACTATCATATTGATCGCCCCAGAAAGGAAAAAAAACTGCCAATTGTTTTGAGTACAGATGAAATTCAAAATATGTTTAAAACAATAACAAATATAAAGCATAAAGCCATATTAATGACCATATATTCTGCAGGTTTGAGAGTATCTGAATTATTGGAACTTAAAATTAGTGATATTCAGAGTAATCGAAAACTTATTTTTGTTCGAAATTCAAAAGGAAACAAAGACAGGGTTACATTGTTGGGTGATAAGACATTAGTAATACTTAGAGAATACTATAAAATATATAAACCAGAAGTATATTTATTTGAAGGTGTAAAGGGAGGTAAATATAGTAAGACCAGCA
>JAGLDO010000248.1 GCA_023145555.1 Bacteroidales bacterium | reverse complement strand
TGCCTTTTCCCATATCAACGCTTAAAGGAATATCGAAACTAACAGCATTTTCCATTTCTTGTTTAACAATTTTTTCTACAATTTCGCCTTCAGGTTTATAAACATCAAAAATCAACTCATCGTGAACTTGCAAAATCATTTTTGATTTAAGGTTTTCTTCTTTAAATCGTTTATAAACATTTATCATTGCAATTTTAATAATATCGGCAGCTGAACCTTGTATTGGTGCATTTATAGCATTACGTTCAGCACCGGATCTCACAAAAGAGTTGTTTGAATTAATATCGTTTAAATATCTTTTTCTGCCGAAAATCGTTTCTGTATAACCCTTCTCTTTTGCTATTTCAATACTTTTATCCATAAAGTTTTTAACAGCTGGATAGTTCTCAAAATAATCATCAATTAATTTTTTGGCGTCTTTTCTCGGAATATTTAGGTTTTGAGATAAGCCGAAAGCCGAGATTTTATAAATAATTCCGAAGTTGGCTGCTTTTGCAATGCTTCTCATTTCTTTTGTTACGTCGCCAATATCAACTTTAAATATTTTTGATGCTGTTGCAGAGTGAATATCCTCATTGTTTTTAAATGCGGCTATCATGTGGGGATCTTGGCTTAATTGTGCCATTATGCGAAGTTCAATTTGAGAATAATCTGCCGAAAGCAAATAATGATTGTCATCTGATGGGATAAATGATTTTCTTATTTCTCGCCCAAGCTCTTCGCGAATAGGGATGTTTTGTAAATTAGGATTTTTTGAACTTAATCGTCCGGTTGAAGTAACTGCCTGATTAAAAGACGAATGAATTTTTCCGGTTTTTTCATTAATTAATTTCGGCAAAGCATCAACATAAGTTGTTAATAATTTTTTTAAAGTACGGTAGTTTAATATGTTTTTAATTATTTCGTGCTTGTCGATTAGTTTTGATAAAATTTCTTCTCCGGTTGAGTACTGTTTTGTTTTTGTTTTTTTTGGATTATCAATAATTTTTAATCTTTCAAAAAGAATTTCTCCAAGCTGTTTTGGCGATGATATATTAAATTCTACTCCGGCTAATTTGTATATTTCCTGTTCTTCTTTTAATATGTTTGTTCTTAATTGCTTAGAAAAATTCTGTAGGGCTTCTTTATTAATTTTTACACCGGCACTTTCCATTTCCACCAGAACTTTTACGAGAGGCATTTCAATATTATTAAACAATTCATTTAATTGTTTTTTGTTAAGTTCTTTATTTAGAATGTTTTTTAGTTGGAATGTAAAATCAGCATCTTCACAAGCATATTCTTTAACCGTGTCAACAGGAACATCTTTCATATTGCGTTGGTTTTTTCCTTTTTCTCCAATTAATTCCTGAGTAGAAACTTTTTTATAGTTTAAATAAATTTCAGATAAGAAATCAAGATTGTGTCTTAGTTCCGGTTGAATAAGGTAATGAGCCAACATTGTGTCGAAAAAATCACCATTTACTTCAATGTCGTAATTGCGAAGAACAAGAATGTCGTATTTAATATTTTGTCCTATTTTAATAATATTTTTATTTTCGAAAAAGACCCTGAATTTTTCTACAATTTTATTTGCTTCGCTTTGTTCCTGAGGAATAGGAACATAATAAGCTTCATGTTCCTTAATTGAAAATGACATCCCTACTAATTGGGCAATATGCACATCAAGACTTGTTGTTTCTGTATCGAAACAAACTTCTTTTTGTTTTAATAAAAGGTTTAATAAATCATTTATTTTGGTTTCATTATCAGCAAGATAATAGTCGTGTTTTATTGTGTTAATATTTTCGTGATTATCTTCTGCAATATCCTGATTTTCTACTGTAAAATTGTCGAATAAAGAACCTTGAGTCGGTTGAGGTTTGGCTTTGGGTTTTTCTTGTTGAGAAAAATATCGTTGTGCAAGCCTTTTGAATTCGAATTCGTCAAAAAGAGTTTTTAGTTTTTCTGCATCGGGATTTGAGATTTTTAGTTGTTCTTCGTCAAAAGGAACAGATACATCTGTAATAATTGTTGCTAATTTTTTTGATAATAAAACCTGCTCTTTAAAATTAATAAAGTTTTCTTTTTGTTTACCCTTTAAGTCGTTTATGTGATTATAAA
The DNA here is from genome assembly GCA_023145555.1 of Bacteroidales bacterium. GTDB lineage: Bacteria > Bacteroidota > Bacteroidia > Bacteroidales > B39-G9 > B39-G9. Next base: position 2,439 of record JAGLDO010000248.1, on the reverse strand, counting down.
TGTTTTCGACAGAACCATATTCTTCGATAAGTTTTTTTGATGTTTTTTCACCAACACCGGGACATCCGGGAATGTTATCAACACTATCGCCCCACAAAGCTAAAATATCAATTACTTGTTCGGGATTCTTAATGCTGAATTTTTCTTTAACTTTATCAACACCCCAAACATCAACACCGACACCTAAGTGACGCGGTTTGTACATAAAAATTTTGTCGGAAACAAGTTGAGCATAATCTTTATCCGGCGTCATCATATAAGTAACAAACCCTTTTTTTTCAGCCATTTTTGCCATTGTTCCAATAACATCGTCGGCTTCAAAACCTTTTTTTTCAATAATTGGAATATTGAAAGCTTTAATAACTTCTCTGATATATGGAATTGAAGTTCGTAAGTCCTCGGGCATTTCTTCACGATTTGCTTTGTAGTCAGAAAACATCTCGTGGCGAAAAGTTGGTGCGTGAACGTCAAAAACAATACCAATATGCGAAGGATTTTCCTTTTTCAAAACATCGATAAGCGAATTTGTGAATCCCAAAATAGCAGAGGTGTTAAGTCCTTTTGAGTTATAAGTTGGATTTTTTATAAAAGCAAAGTATGCTCTGTAAATTAAAGCATAAGCATCGAGGAGAAAGAGATTTTTAGTTGGCATGTTGTTTTTTTGTTAACGGTTTAATGATGTTGAGATTTGGAAAATCTATGTTTTTATTATTCATTATCTTCAGCAAACCATTCGGCAAAAGACGTTGCTGTTTCATATAATTTTAAGCTATGTAACTTTATATTTTCAGGCAAATTTGGTTTTATTTTATTAGCAAAGTCAATAACGAGATTTTCAGATGTTGGTTGATAATCAAGAATTATTTTTTTTCCAAATATTTTATTGTTCTCAATAACAGATTCAAACTCTTTGTTTTTCATGAGAACAAAAGCATGGTCAAAAAGGCTTGTAATTTTTGAATTAACAATGTTTTTCAAATCTGTAAAGTCGATTAGCATTCCATATTTGGGATTGGAAATATCGTCAATTGGCTGTCCAATAACAGTAACAAAAAGTTTATATGAATGACCATGTATGTTTTTACAAGGACCATCGTAGTTCCAAAGTAAATGAGCCATTTCAAAATGGAATTCTTTTGTAAGTCTAACGGTTGACATTTTTAAAAAGTTTATAATTATTTAAAGAGTTAAATAATTTAGTATAAAATTAAGCAAAATTATAAATCATATAGATAAATATCGTAATATATTTATAATATTTAAATATTTTTTATAGTTTTATGAAGAATAAAAAAAAACAACAAGAAACATCCTTGCAAAAATAAAGAATTAAGGGTGTTATGACTAAAAAAAGCAAGAAAACATTTCTTTGTTCTTATAAATATTGTAAGTTAAATATAAAATTATCGTCAGATGAAAAATATAAATATATTTTGTTTCTTTATTTTCCTTTCATTTTTTGGTTGTGTTTCAGATTCTGATAGAACAACTGAAAAAATAGTGGGAGAATTTATAGAAACGAAAGAGCAACAAGAAGATGTGCAAAAAAAAGCAGCAACTTTAGTTTTTTATGATATGTTTTCTCCTGTTGAAATGGCATCTCTTTTTTTTAAATCAGGAATTGATTATAATTTTAAAATAATAAACCCAACAGAAAACGCAGACAATTATTTAAGAAGCTCAAAAATTGCTACAAATCTGGGCGTGTATGGAGTTGATTTGTTTTATAACAGAATGTTTAATCAAACCCAACAATCTCTTCAATATTTAGCTTGTATTCAACAATTATCTGAAAAATTAAATATTCCTCGCGACTTTTTTTCTTTTACAGAAGAGAGAATAGAACAGAAGATTAACGATAAAGATTCGTTATATATTATTGCAGGAGAGGCCTATGATTCCGCAAATGATTTTCTTAAAAAGAATAACCGTGGAGAAGCAGCCTCTTTAATTGTGTTAGGCGGATGGATTGAATCTCTTTATATTGTAACAAATGCTTCAAACGAATTTAGTGTTGAACTAATGGAGCTTATAGCTACACAAAAATATTCACTCAATAGTTTAATCAATTTGTTAAAAAATAATCAGGACGACCTTACTGTTGCAAAATATTTAATTTTGTTAAAAAAATTAAACAAAACATTTTCTCAATTTGAGATAATGTATAAAAAGGGAGATGTAAATATTGACACAATACAGAAAAGAATAATTATTAACAAGCAGCATGTTGAAGTTTCAAGAGAACAAATAATAAAGATAAAATCAATTGTAAACGCAATTCGTGCAGATATTGTTAGGTAGTTCAGCTTCTTCTATCAAGAATTGACCCCACGACTTAATATAAAAACAAAATGTTTTTTTTGTTTTGTTCAAGTGTTTTTTAAAATTGATTTAAGATGTCGGTTTTTAAAAATAAATATTTAATTTTGGGAAATTATA
>JAGLDO010000247.1 GCA_023145555.1 Bacteroidales bacterium | reverse complement strand
CCACCAAATATTGATACAACTTCAACCTTAATATTCCAATCATCGGGGACAATGATTTTGCTGCCTCCAAACATAGTTAAAACGTCAATTTTATTAACACCTTCAGCTAATTTCGCATCTTTTAAAATAAATGTTGAACCACCAAAAATTGCAGTTATCCTACCGCCTGTAAAATTTTGAGAAGAAATGTATTTTTCACCACCACCAAATATTGATATATCATCAATATCGTCAACCGATGATTTCGTAGAGTTAAAGATATTACCTGACGAATTCCCTTTTCTTCTTAAAATAAATGATAATCCGATAACAATTAATAATACAGGCCAAAATAATTCTTTAAAAGAATGGGGCAAAACAAAAATATCGGGTAAGAGAAAGAAAACGCCTATACCAAGAAGGATTATTCCACTTACAAACCTTTGAGTTAAAAGATTGTAGATGCCAATAACAATTAAAATCATTTCCCATTTAAATATTACATTCTCAACATTTGGAGGAACTAAGTTATAATTGTGTAATAAAAATAATCCGCCAATTAATACAAAAATTAATCCAAGAACAGCTCGTTTGTCCATTCCGCGGTTTTGTCTTGTTGACTTTTGATTTTCCATAATTTTATTTTTTTATTTATGATAAAAGTAAGAATTTATTTTGGCACTTTCAAATGTTATCTTTAAGGTTTAAATCAATAATATTTTTTTTTCTATTGTATAAATAAAAATTAAAAACAATTATTACCTTTACGTATGGCAACATGGAAAACATCAATAAATGACTTTAAATCTTTTTTGAGATTAGAAAAATCACTATCAGAGAATTCTATTGAAGCCTATGTTCATGATATTGAAAAATTTGTTCAATTTCTAAATTCCTTTAATTATAAAGTATCTCCTGTTGAAGTAAATTTTGCTTATGCTAAAGAATTTGTTAATTGGATAAACGAATTAGGTATTAATCCCCGTTCTCAGGCAAGAATATTATCTGGAATAAGAGCTTTTTATAAATATTTATTACTGGATAATATTATTGAAAAAGACCCGTTTGCATTGATTGAAGCACCAAAAACAGGTAAAAAATTACCTGTTGTTCTCACTGTTCAGGAAATTGACGATTTAATTAACGCTATTGACCTTAGCACAGAAACAGGTCAGAGAAACCGTGCAATAATTGAGACTCTATATAGTTGTGGTTTAAGAGTTTCTGAATTAGTCAATTTGAAATTATCTAATTTGTATTTTGAGCAATCATATATTAAAATAAAAGGAAAAGGGAATAAAGAACGTCTTGTTCCAATTAGCGGACGTGCGATTAAGGAGATTGATTCTTATATTAAAAATTACCGAAATCATTTGAATATTGACAGAGAAAACAATAACATCGTTTTTTTAAATCGCAGGGGGAAGAAACTTACAAGAGAAATGATTTTTATTATTATAAAAGATTTAGCTAAAAAAATTCAATTAAAGAAAAAAATCAGCCCTCATACTTTCAGGCATTCATTTGCTACTCATCTTATTGAAGGTGGAGCCGATTTAAGAGCTGTGCAAGAAATGCTTGGGCACGAATCTATTTTAACAACTGAAATATACACTCACCTTGATAAAGAATATTTACGTGAAACAATTATTCAATTTCATCCCAGGGCATAAAAATTACTCATTTTAGAGACATCTTTTTTATAATTAATTATATTTGTTGAAAATTTTAATCAATGTTCTATTTTTAATAAGAATGAGTTCTTATTTTATTCAAATCATATATTATAAAATTTTATTAAACTTTAAATAAAATGGCAGACTTAAAAGCAAAATTATTAGAAGTAATTAGTAAACATGAGCAAGTTTTTGACAATCCTGAAAGAAAGGTCATTATTCAGGAAAGTGTTGACAACAATGAAGTTATTGTTGCAAAATCGGGTGCTCTTGCAACCTGGACACCAACAGAATCAACGGGTCGAAGTCCTAAAGATACTGTTATAGTTAAAAGGGCTGAAAGTGAGAAAAATATTGATTGGGATTCTCCAAATAATTTACCTATTGATGAAGAATCTTTTAATATGGTTTTTGAAGATGCACTGAATTTCCTTTCACAAAAAGAAAAAATTTATGTTACCGACAGAGTAATTGGTGCTGATGTTAATTATGCTTTACCTGTTAAAACAGTTACATCACATGCCTTAACATCTCTTTTTACATATAATATGTTTCGTCCTGTAAGTTCAGATATTAACAAAAGTGATTTTTATAATAAAGATTTTTATTTATTATCATTGCCATATAATAAATTAGATGCGTCGAAATATAAAGGAAGATTAAGAGAAGTAGCTGAAGGAAAAACATCAGATATGGTTGTCGCCATGGACTTTGATAGAAAAATTGGTGTTATTGTAGGCTCAGCTTATTTAGGAAGTGTTAAAAAGCTAATGTTTACTGCTATGAATTATCTTATGCCTTTGGAGGGAGTTTTACCTTTACATTGTTCAGCCAATGAAGGTGATGATGGTAATTCAGCATTATTGCTTGGCTTGTCGGGAACAGGTAAAACAACTTTATCTGCCGACCCAACAAGGGCATTATTAGGTGATGACGAGCATGGTTGGAGTAATCAAGGTATTGCTAACTTTGAGAATGGTTGCTATGCTAAAATGATTGATATTGACCCGGAGAAAGAACCTGATATTTTCGATGCAGTTATGCATAAAGATAATTATTTAGAACATGGTTCTATTATTGAAAATGCAATGATTTATCCTAACGGAAAATTAGATTATTTCGACGATAGAATAACTCCAAATTCAAGAGCTTCTTATCCGTTAACATATTTAAAAAATATTAAAGATTCATCCACATCAACACATCCAAAAACAATTTTGTTTTTAACAGCTGATGCTTACGGTGTGTTGCCTCCAATTTCAAAGTTAAATAAAGATCAGGCAATGCTTTGGTTCTTAATGGGCTACACAAGTAAGCTGGCTGGTACCGAAACCGGAGTTACCGAGCCTCAAGCTACTTTCTCTCGTTTTTTTGGACAGCCTTTTATGCCTGCAAACCCTGACGTTTACTCAAACATGCTTGGCGAAAAAATGAAGAAACAGAATACTCAGGTTTTTTTAGTTAACACAGGATGGAGTGGGGGAGCTTATGGCACAGGTAAACGAATTAATTTACCTTTAACTCGCGCAATGGTTAATGCAGCTCTTTCTGGTCAACTTGATGATGTTGAATGTTTTGAAGATAATTTATTTCATCTAAATGTTCCAAAAAATTGCCCGAATGTACCTGCTGATATTTTAAATCCAATTAACACTTGGGCAGATAAAGAAGACTATAAAAAAACAGCACAGAAATTAGCAACTGAGTTTTCAAAAGCATTTGATAAAGCTTATGGAAATAAAAATATAAAAGACAGCGTTGTGAAACAATGTCCTGGTAAATAATAATTTAATTATTATATATGAAAGCTGCATTAGTAAAATGCAGCTTTTTTTTGCTTTATTTTTTGCTTTTTTAAGTCGAACTGAGGTTAATAAAGGAAAGATTATTTTTATTGACTTTAGAGAAAAAATGTTTTAACTTTATAAAAAATATATTTGTTATAATTCACTTTTTATATTTGTCATTTTGTTTACTTTATTCAAAACCAAACAACTATGAAAAAGCTCTTCGATTTTACTTAATTTTTGCTTCCTCAATTCCTTTAAGTTTATTTTACTATTTTTCTAATTCTATCAGGTGATTACTCTTAAGGAATGAACGTCACGCTCTTGTTGACAATTAAAATGATTTGCAATTTGGAGTTTTTATTATTTATCATATTAATTGTGCAACTTATCTCCCTTGTAACTAATAAAAGAAGATGATAACTGTGATTTATATTATTAGAAAATAAAATAATAAAAATCAAAAAATTAAATTAAATATGTGAAAAAACTACGGTCTTTTAAATTTTATTTTTCAATTATTTGATTCAAATCGTTCTAAATTTTCAGAAGGTGTTTTCCGAAATTACGAAAGAACTAATCTTTAGCGGATTTTTTATTTTAATAATTTCTAACTTTTCGTAACAAAGGATTCTAAAACCTTTTAAGCAGCAACTTATTAAATAATCCGTAAATTAATTTATTATGAAGACACATTTATTATTTAGCTTATCTTTTATTTTAATTATTTTAAATTTTTCTTCTAGCCTTAATGCTCAAGAAACAAACAAAGGGCATCCAATTGTAAAGATACATGTTGATAAAAATGGCAAAGCAACCATTGTTGAAGATTATGGTCTAAATAGCCTCAGAATTTTTCCTGATGAATATAATGTAAAAATTCATGATGGAAAGATTGCCGAAAATAAAGATAAATATTCTTCAACAATTTACAAAGAAGATAAAGATATTCACGAAAATGGGGAATCACAGGAAATAAATAAAATTGCCATTTCTGCTAGTTTTAAACAGCAACCGGAAAAAAAACAGCAAAAAGAGACGGGGAAATCTCAAAATGTTAAAAATCTTGAGAAAAGTCAAGATATGAAATTAGATAAAGAAAATTCTATTACTAAAACAAAAGATAACACAAATAAACTATCAAGCCCGAATCTTACAATTTATACAGGAACTGGCTCAGATAATACATATACCTTTCATTCAACAACAAATGTGCTCGATGTAAATACAAGTGTTCAAAATAATGGATCGGCAGCAGCAGGAAGTTTTAAAATAGGTTTTTACCTGTCTACAAACACAATAATTTCTACTACAGACAATCTAATAGCTACAACAACTAAAACCAGTCTTGCAAGCGGATATTATTCAAACCAAAGCATTTCTGTTGACTTAGATGGTATTAGCCAATTATCTTCCGGAGATTATTACGTTGGGATATATTTTGACTATCAATCTTCAGTTAGTGAATCAAACGAAACAGACAATGATTTTTATTATACTCCCACAATTAATTACGGTGCGTCTGAGAAACCCAATCTTAAAATTTATACAGGAACCGGCTCAGATAATACATATAATTATAATTCAACAACACATGTGCTTGATGTAAACACAAGTGTTTTAAATGATGGTGATGGAGCTGCAGGTAGCTTTAGAATAGGTTTTTATCTGTCAACAAATACAATAATTTCTACTACAGACAATCTAATAGCTACAGCAACTAAAACCAGTCTTGCAAGTGGATATTACTCAAATAAAAGCATTTCCGTTGATTTAGATGATGTTGGTGAAATCTCTACAGGATCATATTACGTAGGAGTGTTTTTTGATGATGAATATACAGTTAGTGAAACAGATGAGACAGATAACGATGTTTACTACACACCCACAATTAATTACGATGCTCCTGAAAACGCCAATCTTACAATTTATACAGGAACAGGCTCAGATAATACATATAATTATAATTCATCAACACATATACTTGATGTAAACACAAGTGTTTTAAATGATGGTGATGGAGCTGCAGGTAGCTTTAGGATAGGTTTTTATCTGTCAACTAATACAATAATTGCGACTACAGACAATCTAATAGCTACAGCAACTAAAACCAGTCTTGCAAGTGGATATTATTCAAACAAAAGTATTTCCATTGATTTAGATGATGTTGGTGGAATCTCTACAGGAGCATATTACGTAGGAATATATTTTGATGATGAATATTCAGTTAGTGAAACGGACGAGACAGACAACAATTTTTATTATACCCCTACAATTAATTTTGATGCACCAGAAAGATCTAATCTTACAATTTATACTGAAACGGGCTCAGATAATACTTATACCTTTCATTCATCAACAAATGTGCTCGATGTAAACACAAGTGTTCAGAATAATGGAACAGTAGATGCGGATAATTTTAGAATAGGTTTTTATCTGTCAACAAATACAAGCATATCTACTACAGATAATTTAATAGCTATAGCGACAGTTACAAGTCTTTCAAGTGGATATTATGCAAATAAAAGCATATCAGTTGATTTGGATGGAATTCCTGAATTCTACTCAGGAGAATACTATGTTGGAATATTTATTGATGATGAATTTGCCGTAACTGAAAATAATGAGGACGATAATGCAATATATTTTACTCCAACAATTAATGTATCAACAGGAATTGAAAACTATACTTCAAGTCTGTTCCACCTAAATTCTTTAAAACAAAATTATCCAAATCCTTTCACTAATGAAACAAATATAACATATTCTGTAAGTGAAAAATCTCTCGTTGTATTAAATATATATAACATTGGTGGAGAACTTATTCAAACATTAGTAAATGAAAACAAATTGCCGGGTTCTTATTCTGTTAAGTGGAATGTATCAAACCTTGCTGCCGGAATTTATGTTTATCAGATAAAAGCCAATGATTTTAGTGATATGAAGAGGTGTATTGTTGTGAAATAAATTCTTTTATATAGTTTATTGAAAATAAATCAATAAAAACTATACAATGTAAAATAATATAACTATTTTTGCAAAATTAAATAATTTTTAAAAAACATAATGAAAAAAGGTACAGTAAAATTTTTCAATGAAGCTAAAGGTTTTGGCTTCATTACTGAAGAAGACGCAAAAAACGAGTATTTCGTACACGTTTCAGGTTTAATTGATGAAATTCAAGAAGGTGACGAAGTTGAATTTGAATTAGCGGAAGGAAGAAAAGGATTAAATGCAGTAAATGTTAAATTAATTTAATATTTTTTTTAATTTTTTGAAATAAAAGGTCTGTCAATTTTGACAGACCTTTTTTTGATTCCTTTTAGTCTTGAATGTTTGTAAAGTTAAAAGTTCATAAACCATTCGTCAT
>JAGLDO010000246.1 GCA_023145555.1 Bacteroidales bacterium | reverse complement strand
GGTTTTTTTGGACGTATCACAATTGCAAATATTTATGTTCAACCTGAATTACTATTCTCATTTACAAAAGCTGAAGTTAAGGTAACTGACTTAACTCTCCCTACAACTGATGATGCTTATGAAATGGTAAAAGATCAACAATTTAATAAAATTGACATGCCAATAATGGTTGGAATGAAATTCGGACCTGCACGTGTTCAACTCGGTCCGGTTGCAAGTATTGTTCTTAGCAATAAATCTGCTTTAGAAGACTATGGTAACTATGAAGAAGAATTTAATGGAGCTACCTGGGGTTATCAAGTTGGTGTTGGTTTAGATATTGGGGAAAGCATAATTCTTGACGCTAAATATGAAGGCAGCTTGAGCCGATTAGGTAAAGGCGTTAAAATTGGCGGAGAAACAAGAGATTTCGATTCTCGTACAAATCAATTTGTTGTTGGTATTGGATTCGTTTTCTAGTTAAAAAACTTTTTATAACAAATAATAACAAAGCCCTTACACCGATGTGAGGGCTTTGTTGTTTCTTTTGCAAAAATATATCTTTAAAAAATTGATTTCGAAATTTATGAATAACAATTTTTAAAATCAAAAATCTAAATTCATCGAAAATAAAATTTTATTAAAAAAAGTATTTGTCTCTGTTTTATAATAACAACCTATTCCAAACTCAAAAGGTAGTAGTATTCGGAAAAGATGAAGGTCAGAAGTTAACTCAATACCTGTTGACTTGTAATAGTTGATTTTAGAATTAAACTCTCCTTGTGCATAGTCAAAAAATAATGACATTTTAACTCTTTTAATATAAGCCAAAAACGACAAATCATAATCAGGGTATAATATAGGAAATTTATAAGTAAACGAAACAGAAGTCAGCTTATCATCAAATTGATTATAATAACCACGAGGATATGCAACTAAATCAGAATAGCGAAAAAATGTTGTGTTTTTTTTCTGAAAACCTCCATAAATTCTAATTCCATGATGATTAAACAAACCCGGGAAATAACACACAGATGATATTGAAAAAATTGAACTGCTGTCTCTGCTATCAAAAGAAGTATTTCTATAATTCAAATTTACTATTTGTCCCCATCGCGGATAAATATCTTTTTTCGACGTTTTAATTATATTGTATGAGTATAACCCATAACTCATACCATTAAAAGTATGCTGTTGGTAACTAACCGACTCCGGTGGATAAACCTTCATATAACCATACTTAATTGAAAGCTGTAATTTTCTGTAATATTTCCCTTTCGTAATATTTAATGGCAACTTTGCTCCTACACTCAGCATTAATTCATCAACTGTAATAATGTTTAAATTATCGTCAATGTCAAGTTTCTCGCCATAATTAAATTTAGTCTCAATTATTGGATAAAAACCTTTATATGTAAATCCAATATGATAACTGCCAAGTGTTTGGTTAGCATTATAATTATAGCCCAAATCAATAAAGGCTGTACTTAGTTTATTTTGCGACAATATTGAAAACCCCGGGCTTAATTCAAAATTATCTACATTAATAAATAAAGGTGACCAGCTGTGAACGTTTACTAAATTTTTTAATCTGCTGAATTTCTTAATATCAAAATTAACATCATTATTGTGATTAAAATCAATTGCTCCATTTTCCTGCTTTGAAATTTCTTTATAAAGTTTTATAGAATTATCTTTTATATTATCTAAAGGTACCCATTTTGAAGTGTCAACATTAATAACAGCTATTTCGTTACCTTGAGCAGAATAATCAGAATAAATTATTTTATAATTATTCGTTGAAATATTTGGTGATGAAGCTCCATATTGTGAAGATGTTAGTTGAAAAATATTTGTTGACAAAGTGTCTAAAGCATAAATATTATCAATTCCTGAATATGCTGCCGAAAATAAAATATATTTTTTAAAAAATACCGGTTTAGAAATTTCACTGAACGAATATTTTGTTAAATACTTTAGCTTAGAACTTAATGTATTAACAGTTGATATACATTTTCCTTTATTGCTTAACAATATGCAAACAAGCGTCTTATTATCGGTATTCCACGATGGTGCAATAATAAAATTATTTTGAGGCAATTTAATTTCTTTAAGTAATTTATTAGATTTTAAATCAATAATAACAATTGAATACTCATTTTGGACAGTAACTTTTACAGCTGCAATTTTTTGTGCATTTGGCGAAATCACAGGTGAAAATAATCTTGATTTTTTAGTAATTGTTTTTTTTTGTTTTGTGTTAATATTATATGATTTTATTTCAGAATAATTTTTGTTGCTCCATCGTAAATCATTATTAATTTCAGCCCAAACAATAATGTTTTTTGCAAAAGATAAATCATTATTAATTTTTATTCCGGGAGTAAATAAAACTTTCTCATTACCTTCGTTATCAATTTTCACAAAAGTCTTTATGTTATCTAAACTTGTTTTCTCGACAATTACCGAACTATGGTCTATAAAATTTGGAGATTCATAATTAACATATTTATCTTTTTTATTTTTATTAACAATTTTAAAATCAGAAAAACTCAATTCGTTTTGCTGCTCTCGCCACAAACTCTCTAGCTCTATCAAATTTTGATTATAAAACTTTTTGTAATTATATCCTGTTACTTTTTTTATTCCGAGAGGAAAAGGATTGAATAAAAATGGACGTTTAGCAACATTCTCAAGAGCATTATTCCAGATTTGCGTTCCATACTTTCTTCTTGAATTTGCCACAATATGATATCCCAGCTTATAATAGTTAGGCACAAAATCTTTATAAGAACCAAAAACAGCTTTTCGGTAAGAATAAATACCTTTAGATAAAACCTGAGATTTTAACTCCATCTCAAAAGAAGGTAATCTTCCTCGTCCTGAATTACTAAGAGCCGTTTCTGTGCAGACAGCATCGCCTTCGAGAAACCATTGAGGCACATAAAGTCCAATTATTGCTCCAATAGCTTGTTGCCCAAAAATATAATACAAAAATCTTGAGAAACCATGATTTAACTTTTCAATTTGCACCACATGTCTAAACTCGTGAGTTGCAAGCTGGTCAAGCCAATCTTGGGCATAAATATTTTGAGGTGGACATGTAAAAATCTGCATTCCTTTTGGAGCCCAAGCAACCTGTCCATTAGATAGAACTGATTGATTATGAAGAACCACAGGTATTTTTTTGGGATAAAAATTTAAAGATAATCCTCCACGTTTATAGACAGAAGTGAGCGAATTAGCCAAATGTTGAGCTTGGTTTTCTGAGCTTTTAGGAAAAATTATTTGAAAATTATCTGTATTTATCTGATACCATTTTAGCTTATATGGTTCTTGTCCGTTATCAAAATATTGAGCTAGTAGAATGTTATTGCTAAGAAGTAAGATAATAAAGAATAAAATAAATATTATTCTTTTAGATGTTTGTAAAATAAGCATTATTTTAAATTATCCATAAACTTTTTATCATCAATAATATATCTTATGTGAGAAGCTGTTCCTACTTCTCCGTGTTGGTCAAAAGCCGAAATTTGAAAAAATATTTTCTTTCCATCCACTTTTGTAATAACAGATTTGCAATTAATTTGTTTTCCGGGTAATGTTGCCTTTTTATGTTTTATATTTATTTCTATTCCAACGGTTGAAAACCCATGCGGAAGCATATTTTCTACACTTTTGTAAGCTGTATTTTCCATTAATGCAACCAAGGAAGGCGTTGAAAAAACCTTTGCTAAACCAGAACCAAAAACTGCTGCAGTATCATTTTCTGAGACAATTTTTGCTTGTTCATTTTTAATACCATTTCTTATATTAAAAACCATAAAAAAATATTCTTTTTATGTAACTTTTATTAATTATAAACGTTAAACAAATAGGTTAATAAATAGTTGTTTAAATAATAAAGGTGTTGTAATATTTATATTGCTTCACCTTTTTTATTTTAAATCAAGGTACTTTCCTGTATGTTTAATTAAATTATTAATGAAAAGAATATTTAAAACAAAATTTTCGTCGTCGTTATAATAAAGAGTAACAAAGCTTTCTCCTTTTTCAATAGTCCATATCCTTTTTAAATTTTTCCTTAAAAAATCAATTTTATCTTGATTTGACCATTCCCCTTTTTCTTCGTCATCCTTCCCATAAAGTTCAAAAACTTGCTCAACAACTGACTTTACATTATCAATATCAACAATCGTATCTTTTGCTAATAATTTAACATTAATCGGGTTACTACCTGTAATATTATGTTTATCAAAAAAAACTCTAAATTGGACTGTATCAAAGGCATTTAGCTCAGTCCAAGGAAGTTTTTTTTCATACACTATCATAAAAGTTTCTTCAGTTTCTTTACTGTCAACTTCCTCGTAGTCACCATAAAAAAAAGTGGTTAAATCGTAGGTGAAAAGGCCTAATATTGTTTTTTCTTTTTTTTCAGAATCAAATAGATCCATAACTGTAATTAAAATTTAACGTGTAAATTTAAAAAATTTAATCAAATTATCAATTTATTTTTCGAAACTATTTTTTTTGTTTCAAGAAAAAGGCATAATCTTCGTTAATAAATCTTTTAAGATACGACTATTTATTTGTATTAAATTTATCCATAATAACAACACAAGTTGCATCTCCTGTTATATTTAAAGCTGTTCTTATCATATCAAAAACTCTATCTAAGGCATACAACAAAGGTAAACCAATAATAGGAATATCGGCAGCAATTAAAACAGCTACAACCAGAAGCGTTGGACCGGGAACTCCGGCTTGTCCAATTGAACCAATAGTTGCTGTAATAATTATTGCAACATATTGAGCTGTACCAAGGTTAATACCAAACATTTGTGCAAAAAATACCGCAACCAATGCATAATATATGGCATTCCCATCCATATTAATTGTTGCTCCAAGAGGTAAAACAAAAGAAGTTGTTTCTTTAGACACACCGAGTTCTGTTTCGCAAATCTCCATATTTACAGGCAAAGTTGCCATTGAGGATGCTGTTGAAAATGCAACAATCTGTGCCTGCCACATTTTTGAAAAAAACTTTTTTATTGAAATTTTTGAAAAAAACTTTAATACAAACGGATAAAATATCAATCCATGAATTAAAATTGCTGCTACATATACAATAAACAATTTCATAACAATACTAAGAATATCATAACCAAAAGTACCGATTGAATCTGCCATTAAACCAAAAACTCCCAAAGGAGCTGTATACATTACAATTTTAATCATCCATATTAATGCTTCAATTAGATAATTACATCCTTTAATAAGAGAAGTGCTTTTACTTTTAGGTAATGTTGAAATACCAATACCAAGAAACAAACAAAAAAATAAAATTTGCAAAATATTACCATTAGCAAGAGCTTCAATAGGATTTGTAGGGATTATTGAAATAATTATTTCCCAAAAACTTGGTTGCGAAAGGCTGGTTGCTGTATGAGTAGAAAACATCTCTTTAACAGTATTGATATCAAGACCAATTCCCGGTTTAAAAATCTCTCCCATTGCAAGTCCAATAATCACAGCTACTGCCGTAGTAAGCAAATAATAAAAGAATGTTCCAACTCCCATCTTACCGGCTGACTTTGTTGCTCCTAGCGATGCTGCACCTGAAATAATTGATATTGCGACTAACGGAATAACCAACATTTTTATTAAACTAATAAAAATGCTTCCTAAAGGTGCAAAAATTGATGCTTTTGTACCCATAATAACACCTACTGCAACACCAATAACCATTGCAATTATTATTTGGACACCCAAATTTTTTATTAATTTTTTAATTCTTTGCATTGTTTAATTTATTAAGCTTTGTGAAGTTTTAATAAAAACAAATTTACCTTA
>JAGLDO010000245.1 GCA_023145555.1 Bacteroidales bacterium | reverse complement strand
GAAGATGCCGCTGTTGTTTGGGGAAAAATTATTTCGTGGGTAAGCAAAAATGATTTTAACTCAATGAAAACAGAATATTATGATGAAGACGACTATTTAATTAACATTGAGACTGCATCTGAGATTAAAAAAATGGATGATAGAGTTATTCCTACACGTCTTGAAATTGTTCCTGTTGAAAAAGATGGAAACAAAACAGTATTGGAATTTAAAAATATTCAATTTGATAAACCAATTAGCGACAACTTTTTTTCACAACAAAATATGAAGAGGATTAGGTAATAGTTAAATTGTTAAATTGTTAATTTTGTGAATGATGAATAATGATAAATATTTAAAATTGAATGATATTGATGCTTACAAAACAGCTTTTAATTTATCTAACTATGTGTGGAATGTTGTTGTTAGTTGGGAATGGTTTCCAAAAAATACTGTTGGGAAACAATTTGTAAGATCTATTGATTCTATTTCTGCAAATATTGCTGAAGGTTTTGGACGATTTGGCAAAAAAGATAAAATCAAATTTTATAGATACAGTATGGGCTCTACTAAAGAATTTTTTGATTGGAATGAGAAGTCAAAAATTCGTAAATTATTAAAAATCGAAGAGTATGAGTATATATTTAAAGAACTAGACAAATTACCGAAAAAACTTAATAGTTTAATAAAATTTACAAATGAAAAATTAACAATTTAACAATTGAGTTTACTCCGAAAAGTCATTTTAGACAAGATTAACAGGATTTACATGATTTTTGCAAAATGTAAACCATTAATTATCAACAATATAATTTTAATGAATTTATATTCGTTTTTAAAAATAGAGCTTTCGGATCGGACTCACAATTTAACAATAAAACAATAAAACAATTTCACTAGATATGAAAACATATATTAAACTTGCTTGGCGAAATTTATGGCGAAATAAGAGAAGAACAATAATTACTACTTCTTCAATATTTTTTGCTGTATTTCTTGCTTCTGTAATGAGATCTATGCAAACAGGATCTTATGGGAAAATGATTAGCGATGTTGTTGAATTTTATACCGGTTATATTCAAATTCATGAAAATGGTTACTGGGATAACAAATCCATTAATAACACTTTTGAGTATAATGATACCATAATTGATAAAATAAAATCGAATAAAAACACAAAATTGTATGTGCCTCGTTTAGAATCTTTTGCTTTAGCATCGGTAGGAGATATAACAAAAGGAGTTATGTTAATAGGTACAGAACCTGAAATGGAAAACAAATTTTCTAAACTCTCAAAAAGAGTTGTTAAAGGTAAATATTTAACTAAAAACGACAAGGGCGTTTTAGTAGCCGAAGACTTAGCAGAATATCTAAAACTCGATGTTAACGATACAATTGTTTTCTTATCGCAAGGTTATCATGGTATTACTGCAGCCGACCAATTCCCTGTTAGAGGAATAATTCATTTTCCAAGTCCTGATTTAAACAGCACAACTGTTTATATGACTTTAAAAAATTGCCAATATTTTTATTCAGCCGAAAATCGTTTAACTTCTATTTCTATTTTAGTTAATAACACACGAAAAGTTGTGAAGACAAAAAAACAATTGTCAAATTTATTAGGAGATAAATATGAAGTAATGCCTTGGAACAAAATGCTTGTAGAATTAGTTCAAGGTATTCAAAGTGATAATGCCGGAGGATTAATCTGGATTGGTATTCTTTATATAATAATTACATTTGGTATTTTCAGCACAATAATAATGGGCGTGGTTGAGCGTAAAAAAGAATTTGCTGTGATGGTAGCTGTTGGAACTCAAAAGGCTAAACTCGTTATCATAACAATTTATGAAATATTTTTTATGTGTTTGATGGGCATATTTTCGGGTTTAATTTTTAGCTTACCTATAATATATTATTATTTTAACAATCCTATAAAACTAACAGGAGAGGCTGCGCAAGCAATGATGAAATGGGGTGTTGAACCGGTTTTCGCTTTTTCTATGGATCCAAATATATTTGTTAATCAGGGGCTTGTTGTAATCCTATTAACTTCTATTGCTGCAATATATCCATTAATAATGGTTAAAAATTTGAACGTTATAAAATCGTTACATAATTAATTAAAATAAAGATTATGATATTTACAATTTCATGGAAAAATATTTGGAGAAATAAACTGCGAAGCAGTATTATTATTGCTGCAATTGCTATTGGTTTATTTGGTGGAATATTTTCAATTGCAATGATGAACGGAATGGCAGAACAAAGACTTAGAGCTGCAATTCAAACCCAAACATCTAGCATACAGATACATAATCCGAATTTTTTAAAAAACAAAAAATTAATTTTTTCAATTAATAATTCAGATTCTATTATTAAAATTATTAAGCAAAATCCTGTGCTTAAAGCTGTTTGTAAAAGAACAGTTGTAAGTGCAATGGCAAGTACTGCCGAAACAGGAACAGGTATTATTATTAATGGGATTAATCCTGAACAAGAAATTAATGTTACTTCTATTTCCAAAAAATTATCAACAGGCAATTACTTTACAAAACACAAAAAGCATTCAATTCTTATTAGTGAGAAATTAGCAGAAAAGTTAAAAGTAAAAGTACGTTCCAAAATTGTTATTACATCACAAAATAACAAAGGAGATCTTATAGGAGGAGCATTTCGTGTTATAGGTATTTTTAAAACCTCAGATTCTTTCTTTGATGAAACAAATGTTTTTGTTTTAAATGATGATTTAAACAAACTTGTTTATGACAGCCCTGAAAATTATAAAGCTCACGAAATTGCTGTCTTATTAGCTAATGACGAAAACACAAAACAATTAGTAGAAGATTTAAAATCAAAATTCGACAATTTAAGTGTTCAAGCATGGTATGAAATTAAACCAGATTTAAAAATGATGTCGTCGTTAATGGAAAGTGCTTCATACTTAATATTAATAGTTATTCTTTTAGCATTAATTTTTGCAATTGTTAATACAATGCTTATGGCGGTTTTCGAACGTAT
>JAGLDO010000244.1 GCA_023145555.1 Bacteroidales bacterium | reverse complement strand
TTTTTATCAAAACGAGTAAGACTTTCTTGACCCACAACATTTTCATAATCAAGTTTAACGTTTTCTTCGTGTTTGTTTTTGTCAACAAGAGTGTCAACAGCAACACCTTTTTTGTTAAGTTCGATAATTTTTTTCACTCTTTTCACAGAAACAGGAACAACCATATTGTTTTCTTGATTTTCGAAACTATACCACATTAATTTTTTAAAGATGTCGATTTTTTGACATTTTGCGCTACCTTGTTTTGTCTCAAGAACAATTTGTTTGTCAGGGAATGAGTTTAGTATATTGTTATATGTTTCAAGCTCGTAGTTTAAGCAGCATTTTAATTTTCCGCATTGTCCTGCAAGTTTTTGAGGGTTAAGAGAAAGCTCTTGAATTCTTGCCGAGTTAGTTGTTACAGAAATGAAGTTGCTCAGCCAGGTTGAACAACACAGTTCACGACCGCAAGGACCAATACCACCAATACGACCGGCTTCTTGACGAGCACCAATTTGACGCATTTCAATTCTAACATGGAATTTTTCAGCTAATATTATAATTAACTCTCTAAAATCGACACGTTCTTCTGCAATGTAATAAAAAATTGCTTTTGTTTTATCTCCCTGATATTCAACATCACCAATTTTCATCTTAAGGTTAAGATTTGCAGCAATTTTGCGTGACTCTATCATTGTAGAGTGTTCTAATGATATTGCTTCTTTCCATTTATCAAAATCAACAGTTTTGGCTTTTCTGTATATTTTTTTAAATTCTGTTTTGGCAGGAACGTTATATTTTTTTAGTTGTTCTAAAACTAATTCTCCGGTTAAGGAAACAACACCAATATCATGACCGGGAGAAGCTTCAACAGCAACAATATCTCCTTTTTTTATTAATAAACGATTGCTATTTATAAAAAATCCTTTTCTGGTGTTTTTAAATTTTATTTCTACTAAATCAACAGGATTTATACTGCTTGGTATATTTTTTAGCCAATCGTATACAGGTAGTTTTTGTGCGAATAATTTATCGTCAGATAGTTTCTCTCCACAATTTATTTCAGATGCTTTCCCTGTTTTTATATTTTCCGAACTATCCATTTATATGTGTTTTTTATTTTTAAATGTAGATTTTGAACTTATCAAAATACATACACAGCTTTATTTTTAGTGTTTTTAATTAGAAAGGAAATTTTATATTCGATTTAACAATTTTTAATTTCCAGTTTCAATTAATTAATATGTTTTATAAAAAATTGTATTTAATTTGAAATTAAACAGTAAAATAAAAGAAACACAATTTTTTGCAAAGTTAATTACAAATTTACAGTTTTAATAACTTAATTAGTTTTAATGACAAATCAAGAAAGATAATTTTACTGTTTCCGTTCCGCTCAATGTGCAAAAAGGACTGATTAAATTCTCTTGTTATTTTCATTATGTTTCGTTCATTAACAAAGGTATTAAATTTTTGAGAAAAATTATTTTCTTCGTTAGTTAAGTATGTTATTTCAGGTTTGTTTTTGTTTAAGATAAAATTTTCTCTCATCATTCTTATTGAATAAGAGATAAAATTTTTTTGTTTTTCTCTGCCAATTTTTGAAATTATATCAACAAATTTGACTAGTTCTAGAACGTCTGCTTTATAGCAAAGACGAGTAAGAGTTTTGAAGCAGTTAAAATTATATTGATTTTCTTCATCTGAATTAATTACTTCAACAGCTTTTGCATAATTTCCATTCGACAGATGAGCAATATCGGAAATTTTATTTTCGTCAAGGTCAAATTTGTTTTTTAAGGCAATAGAAAGATTTTCATCGTCAATTTTTGGTATTTTCACCAGCTGTGTTCTTGAGCGAATTGTTTGAATAATTTTTCCCGCATTTTCTGACACTAATAAAAAAAGAGTTTTTGCAGGAGGCTCTTCAATCATTTTTAATAATTTATTAGCAGCAGATATGTTCATCTTTTCAGGCATCCAAATAATCATAATTTTATATTCGGATTCGAAAGTTTTAAGGTTCATTTTTTTTATTATCTGTCCACTTTCTTGAGAATAGATGCTCCCTTGTTTGTTTTCAACCCCAATTGTACCAAACCACTGATTTAGTTTGATATATGGATTATCTAAAATGCTTTGCCGCCATTCATTAATAAAATCGTCGCTTACAGGTTTCTGATTACCGCTTTTTGCAGATGCTACAGGAAATACAAAATGCAAATCAGGATGAATTAATTTTTGATATTTTTTACACGATGCACATGTTCCGCAAGAATCGTGATCTCCTTTGTTTTCACAAGAGATGTATTGAGCATAAGCTAATGCTAATGCCAGTTTGCCGCAGCCCTCAGGTCCTAAAAATAATTGAGCGTGGCTTATTCTTCCATCTTTAACGGTTTGTATTAACCGTTGTTTAGTGTTATCTTGTCCTATAATATCGGTAAAAAGCATAAATTTAATTATAGATTTGTGAAATAGTTAAAAAATTTATCAAAAGTAAAAAATATAATTTTTATCTTTATATGATAATTAAAAACTTCTTTAAATTAATATATTTTTATAAAATAGAATAATAAAGCAAATTTAACCAATTAAAGTTTTTTTTTGAAAGAGAAATTAAATAAATCAGTTATGAAAAAATATATTCTTATTCTACTAATTGTTGTTTTGCAATTATTATCATGTACAAATATAAATAAAAGAGAAACAAAAAGCATCCCCGAAGGTATTCTTAGAGTTAATGAAACAAGTTTCCATCACACATGTTTTCCTTACAATGTAAATAGTGTTGTTGATTTTCATATTTTGTCTCAAATTTACAGCGGATTGGTAAAATACGAACCAAATAATTTAGAAATAATTCCCGATATTGCTAAAAGTTGGAAGATTAGTAAAGATGGTAAACAATATGTTTTTTATTTGAATAACAATGTTTTTTTTCATGAAGATAAATGTTTTGATAAAGGAAGAAACGAGATTACACGAAAAGTAAAAGCATCAGATTTTAAGTATTCTCTTGAATTGTATTGCTTAAGAGTTAAAGAATCGAAAAGAGTTTTTCTCGATATTGTTGGAGCTAAAAAATATTGTAAAACAAAACAAACAGGAATTTCCGGCATTGAAGTTGTTAATGATACAACCCTTGTGATTAATATTAAAAAGAGAAACCCTTTGTTTTTACATTTTCTTGCCAGCATTCAGGCAGTTGTTTTGCCTAAAGAAGCTGTTACTGCTTATGCTGAGAATAGTATGATTGGAACAGGTCCGTACTTTATTAAAGAATTTTCTTCTACAAATAAAAAACAAACCTTATATAAAAACACAAAATATTTTAAGAAAGACAAAAATGGGGAATATTTGCCATACATCGACTTAATTGAATTTTCTTTTATTAGCTCAACAAGAGAAGAGTTAGAACTGTTTGAGCAAGGGAAAGTTGACATGGTTTTGGGATTGACAGGAGATTTTGTAAATGATTTTTTGAATAATAATATTGATAAGTTTCAATCAAACCCACCCATATATATTTTGAAACAAACTAAAGATGTAAATCAGGAAAATGTTTACAATTTTTTTCGTTCAAACGTAAATAATTTATTTATTAATAGAATGAATTATCTTGATTTGTCAATAGTTTATCTTAAGCAACCAAAAAGAAAAGGAGCAAATAAGAAATAAAATTATGTTTTGAAAAAGTTTATCTTATTTTTTGTTTTAATTTTTAACGCTGTATTTATTAGCTACTCTCAGTGTGACAGTAAAGTTACTGCTTTTACTTATGGAGAAAAAGTAACATATTCAATTTATTATAATCTCTCGTTTTTATGGTTTAATGCCGGCGAGGCTCATTTCGATATTTATAAAAAAACGCATAAGAATCATTCTGTGTTTTATTTTAAAAGTTATGGTAAAACAATTAATCATTACGATTGGTTTTATAAAGTAAGAGATAGTTATGAAGCATTTTCAGAACCGGACACATTAAAATCGATTAAATTTTATCGCAACACATACGAAGGAGGATATAAAGTAAAAAATAAGTTTTTTTTTAATAACGGGAAAAATAAAATATATACTATAACTCAAAATACAAATAAACCCCTAACTTATGATACCTTAAATTATGATGCATGCACATTTGATGTATTGACTGCAATTTATTATTGTCGTAATATTGATTATTCAAAATATCAGATTAATGATACAATACCGGTTTGTGTGATTATTGATAATGAGATTTGTCATCTGTATCTTCG
>JAGLDO010000243.1 GCA_023145555.1 Bacteroidales bacterium | reverse complement strand
GGCTTTAATTATACCGAAGAAGAACTGATGAAAGTAGGTGAAAGAATTTGGAATCTTGAACGTATGTTTAATCTGAAAGCCGGAATTACAGCCGTTGATGACACACTTCCAAAGCGATTGCTAAACGACCCTGTTACCAGTGGACCAAACAAGGGTCATGTTCACAGATTGCCGGAACTATTGCCAAAATATTACAAACTGAGAGGTTGGGACGAAAAGGGTGTTCCTACAGATGAAAAAATAAAAGAATTAGGATTGTAAACAAAATTAATTCTTTTGTATAAGTAAAAAAACAGAGATAATTTTAATTATCTCTGTTTTTTTATGACTAATATTATTATTTAAATATCTCTGAAAGTTTTTGTTCTAATGCCGGTCCTCTCAAATTTTTTCCAATTATCTTACCTTCTTTATCAATCAAGTAACTTGCAGGAATACTCTGTATTTTATATAACTGAGCTGCATTCGATTTCCAAAATTTTAAATCACTTACATGATGCCATGTAAGACGATCGTCTTTAATAGCCTTTACCCAATCTTCTTTTTTTCTGTCAAGAGATACCTGAAAAACGTCAAATCCCTTGCTGTGAAATTTTTTATAATTTGCAACAATATTTGGATTTTCAGCTCTACAAGGATTACACCACGCTGCCCAAAAATCGAGTAATACATATTTACCCCTTAATGAATATAACGAGATAGTGTCACCTTTGGGTGTTGGCAAAGCAATATCGGGAGCAACAGCACCAATTCCAAAACGTTTATTGCTGGCTTGTTCATCTTTAATTCTCATTTTTGTTTTTTCTACAAAAGAATTAAGAAGCTTAGTGATGTTTATATCCGGATAAGTTATGCTTAAAGCAGAGTCGACCAACTCAAAATATTTAAAATCTTTTTCAGGGTCAAGTAGAGGAACTCTTTGACTTAGTTTTTGAGATAATGCAATATAAGAAGCTAATGAAGATTTGTGTTCATCAATAAATGAAATTAAAAAATCTTTTTCGTTTTGAAAAATTTCATTGCTGGTTTGCGTTAATTTCCGGATAATTGAATCAAGTTTGGGGTTTGTTTGATTATTATTATAGATAACATTTAACGAATCTAAACGGTTCATACTATTTGAAAGATGCTTGTTTAGTTTTTTTACTAAAATAGATTCCTCAGAGCCTTCAACATTGTATGTTCCTAATAAATTATTAGCATCGGCAGTTATTTTAACTTTTTCACCCGGTTTTACAATTAATCGAATATAATTATTCATCGAAAAATAAAGAATCATGTCTTTGGGCTCGGTAGAATTAACTGTAAACTGAAATTCGTTGTTTTCATCAATAACTGTAGAATCCGCAGTTTGATTAACTGATGCTAAATCTATTAGATAAATTTTCTTGCTGGCACCATTTTCAATTTCTCCGTTTATTTCAAAGCTATCAGCATTAGTGCATGAATATGCAGCAAATAGAATTATAATAAGATACAAAAATTTTCTCATGTGTTTGTTTGTTTAATTATTTACATTATTAAAAATATACAAATTTAATTTGTGTTTGAATAAAAATTTTACAAATATAACGTATTTACATATATAAAATTGTATCTTTTAAATATTGTTCAAATATTCTTTTAATATTTTAGAAACAAATTTTGCACTTACATTTGCCTTTGTTTTTTTCATAATTTCTCCCATAAAAAATCCAATTAATGAGGTTTTCCCATTTTTATATTCTTTAACTTTTTCAGGATATCTGTCAGCAGTCAATTTAATTAACGTAATTATTTGTATTTCATCATTCTTCTGAGTTAAATTATTTTGTTCTGCAATTTCAATAGGATTTTTTAAAGGATCCTTTATCATTAAGGGAAGAATTTTTTTTGATGCGACAGAGTGACTAATTGACTCGTTATCAATCATATTTATTAAAACAGCAATGTTCTTTGCAGGAATTCTTAAATCATTAATAC
>JAGLDO010000242.1 GCA_023145555.1 Bacteroidales bacterium | reverse complement strand
CACCAGAATTTTAAAGTGATCCTATTATTTTAGTTATTTCTTATGTGCCTTCAATAGATTTATTAATCAACACATAAAATTCAATAGTCAGCAAAAAAAAGCCTGTCAAAATTGACAGGCTTAAACTCATAAAAATTAACAAATAAATCTTAAACTAATTTTACATTAACTGCATTTAATCCTTTTTTACCTTCTGTTAATTCAAATTCTACTTCGTCACCTTCTTGAATTTTGTCAATTAAACCTGACATGTGTACGAAATATTCACTTTTTGTTTCTTCTTCCATAATAAAACCAAAACCTTTAGCTTCATTAAAAAATTTTACTGTTCCTTTTTTCATTGTAATAATTTAAATATTTAATTGTGTAAAAATAAGAGTATTTATTTACATATAATAATTTATTTTATATTTTTTTGTTCAAAACCAAATTTATTGATTTTAATAATGGCTCAACCATTAGTATTTGTGGAATTTTTGACACTTAGTCATCACACTCAATAAAACAAAAAAAAATAAAAATTATTATTAACCCATGTTCGATTCTTAATTAAGGACATCAAAAACTTGAATTTCAAATAAATCAAATTATTATACTTCAACAAGGTCAAAACATAATTTTTCCTGTAAGTATTCTTGTTGGATTTGGCTAATTGTTTCTTTAACAGATATAATTTCTTTTGCCAAATAAGCTTTAGTTCCAGCAAAAGAGAATCCATTTGTAAAATCTCCCTGAGCTGCATTAAACAAAGCATCTGCAATACAAAATTGAGATTTTTTATAATCACAGGTTTTCAAACATTTCCAAGCACAATTAATTGGTTTCTGTTTGCCTTGTTGAATTTGCTTAACAAAATCATTTGTAAGCACTCTACCGGGCAAGCCTACAGGACTACTGATTAAAGTAACGTCATCTTTAGAACAAGAGATATAATTTTGTTTAAATTTTTCAGAAACATCGCATTCATTGGTTGTAACAAATCGTGTGCCCATAATCACTCCTTTTGCACCTGCAGTCATAATCTCAAACATGTCTTTTCCTGTGTAAATACCACCTCCTGCAATAACAGGAATTTCTATTCCATATTTTTGTTCAAAAAAGTCCATCTCATTAACTGTCTCTTTAACTATTGAAGATAATGAAATTTTCGAATCAATTGCATCTTCTTTCTTAAAACCCAAATGACCACCGGCCAAAGGACCTTCAATTATAACAGCATCAGGCACGCGGTTATATTGTTCCGCCCAACGACGAAAAATTAATTTTGCAGCTCTTGCAGATGATACTTTTGGAATAAATTTTGTTTCAGTATTTTCTGAAAGGTAATCAGGTTTCTTTAGAGGTAAACCGGCTCCAACAATTACAACATCTATTTTCTCTTCAAATGCAACTTTTAATAAGTCTTCATAATCCGTAACAGCCATCATTATATTAACCCCGATTATTCCATTAGATTTTAAACGAGCTTTTCTAATTTCTTTTCTTAAGGCTGTTTTATTTGATTCTCTAAAGTGTTTTTTATAATCAGGTTCTGTCATTCCAATACCTACTGCCGAAATAACGCCAATACCACCCTCATTGGCTACAGCAGCTGCTAATCCTGACAGAGACACACATACACCCATGCCTCCTTGAATAATTGGTAGAGAAACATTTAAGTTGCCTATTTTCATTGCTTTCATAAAAATTCTTATTTATTAATTAATAATGAAAGCAAAACTATATATTATTAATTGTTAAATAAAAATTCAGGGCTCACGAAAACAAATTAGGGATGTTTGTTTTATTTATGGGTGAAAAAATAGTTTTAGGGGCGAAAAAAAACCAAATTATATCAATTTAGTAAATTCATTGATATATTTTTGAGATACAATTACAGGGAAATCAATATTTTTAAAAAACAATTTATAACCTTGTGAATTGCCCTGTATTTCAACAATATGGTTAATATTGAGTATAAATGTTCTATGACATCTAAAAATAAATTCATATTCAGTAGTTACCTCTTCTGCTTTTTGAAGTGTACTTCTAATCATCTGTTTTTTTACAATTCCATCGCTGTCATAATAAACTTCGATGTAATTATCTGCAGATTTAATCAAAATCAATGAGTCTGATTTTATAATGAGATTATCTTTTTTGTAGTTGGATTCAAAATTAATAAATCTCTCTTTTTTTTGTTTACTGTCAATTAATTTTTTATTTAGTTGCTGTGCAGATTTCAGATGAGCTTTGAACAATCTTTCTTGATTTATAAAAACAAGAACTGCAACAGGCAAAAAGGCTATCAAAATAATTTTTACAATATCGTTAAAGTTAATATCAAATACGCCGAGTAATTTTGAATAAAAAATAAAGTCACTACTTGAAATTGCTAAAAGTATCCATAGATTCCAAATAATTTCCTTTTTTATGTTCCAACCTTTATTATTGAAGATTTTAGGAAATAAACTCGGCAAAACAATTAAGTTAAAACTAAGAATTAAAAATGTGGATACAGCAAGCCCTGTTACTAAATAAAAAATTTGCTTTTTTGAAAAAGTGCTAATCTCAATAGGCTGAAAAATCAACAAAAAGGCTAAAACTCCTAAACTGATAAAAAATATTATCTTAGCATTATGGCTTAAATCATCATTAAAAGGATACGATTTTTTTAAAAATTTAAGCATGTTTCTTTTATTAAATTTATGGTATTTATTATTTTACCTTTCCTTTTTCTGCCTCTCCCGACATTGCATTTAGCAACATACATACAGAATTTTAATATTAATTGAAAAGCATTATTTACAGAACAAAAATACATTTTTTTAACTTAAATATATGACTTTCTTGCTTTCAAAGTAAAATACTTAAAAACATATCTCATTATAGCCTCAAATTACGATTTCTACATTTTTTACTCTCAGGACTATACTAAGGATACTCAGGAAGTTAGACTATTTTAAAAATCAGATTGTTACAGATTTGTTTTTTTTGATATTACTCTTAAATTAATAAAAAAAAATTCAATTTGGGGTAATCTAGCTTAAAGTTTTTTTAAAAAAATTTAATAATTCATCAACAAAACAATTTCATTTTTCAATCAAAAGACTGCTTTCTTTGGTTATTTTACTGACAGAAATACTTGCTTTTTTAGTGCTAAAACTCAACTATTTTTCTTCTTTGCGCTCATCCATAAATGGTTGAGTTAGCCATTTATTTTTGAGAATTAATAAATTCGTCTAATTCATCAATAGAAGATTCATATTCAAAAGCATCGTTAACTTTGAAATAATTTCCTACATCATAAGTATATGCGTAAGCATATTTTGCATATTTTACTCTCGTGCTTTCAAATCCAAAAATTTGCATAATCTCTTTAACTTGAGATGCAAGCAAACAGTTTGAAGATGTTATTTGTTTTGCTATTTTTAATTTGCTATCCTCAAAACTTTTTGAAGCAATTGTTCGTTTAGCACTTACGAAATCAGAGTGTTTCATTGGAGAGTTGCATTTGGTTCCCTCATTATAATTAGTTTCATATCTTCTTTGATAAGAGCCTTTAGTTGTGCCAGGATTACCTGAATTTGAAGTCGTTGCCGTAGTTGTTGTAGTAGTAGTTGTTGTTGTATTTGAAGGCGCTCCTTTTGTAGTAGCACCATCGTCTCTAACTTTTAAATTAAAATCAACACCATTATCATTTTCTGAAACAATAATATTAACAGAACCTCTACTATCATTTCCTGATGAGGCATTTCTTGTTGTAGCTTCAGAATCTGAAACTTTCATATTAACAGAGTTTACTACACCACTTTCTCCGCTAGATGAAGATGTTGTTGTTTCTCTATAGGTAACAGTTGTGCTGCTTGACGAAGGCTTTGCCGAATTTCTTGATGAGCGACTGTTTGCAGAAGGCTTTGCTGCATTTCGTGAAGAAGCTCTACTGGCAGATGACCTTGATGAACGAGAAACAGGAATCTCTCCTCGAAATTTAAAAGTATAAACACCTTTTTTATTTCTTTTTATGGCATATGATGTTTCTTTGCCTTTGTTGAAGAATATATTTTTAGCTACTTGACCATAAACTCTATTTTTAAAAACAACTTTTGCGTGATAATTTTGTACATTTAAATTAGTTGCCTTCACATTTGTTTTGGGTATTTTATTTTGCATTACTCCATTTAAAAAGAGTGTAAATTCTTCACCATTTTCAGTAAAAAAAACCAAATTTGATCTTTGAGCATTAGCAAAACCAAAAACGAACAGACTAATTAAAATAATAAAATACTTTTTCATAATAATAATTTTTATTGATAAATGAATATATGTAACAAAAATAAAAAAACATTCTACATAATACATTTTTTTGATATATAAATTAATTTTTTTTAAAAGAAAAATTAACCTGAACTCGATTAACTATTTTTCGACTATATTTTATTCAAATAATAACAACTGTATTTCTTTATTTTTCTTTTAGTTTTAAGGGATTATACTTTGAATGCAAATTTAATGTTAAGC
>JAGLDO010000241.1 GCA_023145555.1 Bacteroidales bacterium | reverse complement strand
TTAAAAAAAGAAAACCACGAGTTTAAATCTTGTGATTTTGGCGAAAATATAACAACAGAAGGTATTGAATTGTCAAAATTTAAAATAGGTGAAAAAATAAAGATTGGTACTCAAGTAATACTTGAAATATATAAAACCGGTAAAAATTGCTACAAATACTGTGAATTATATAATAAAACTTTAGGCTGTATAATATCAAAAGAATTTATATTCTGCAAAGTAATTAATGAAGGGAATATAAATATTGGAGATGAAATTAAACTTTTATAAAGTCGGCATCTTCCTAATTTTTTTTATGCAAATTAATTAAGGTTACTATATTATTCAAATGAAATTGGAAACTACAATGATAATTTTTACATTCCAATTTCCAATTTCTATTCGTTAAAATTAAGAATAAAAATTACTCTTATCCAATTATAAAAAATGTCTAAAACACTTTATTTATTAGGTAATAATCTGTTAACTTCTGTAATTAATTTTTGAGAATCAACAGGTTTCTCAATAAAAGCATCAACAGGCATCCAATCAGAATCGCCGGCAGCGTCTTTAAAGTTCATTCCGGTAACACTATCAACACTAGTTAATAAAATAATTGGCAAGGTTACAAATTCAGGATCTTGTCTTAATTCTCTTGCCATCTCAAAACCTTCTTGCTCAGTTGTCATCATAACATCTAATATAGCAAGTTGTGGTTTTTCACTTCTTGCCTTTTTCATGCCTTCAACCTTATCGGAAGCCAATACAACATCATAATTCTGATTTTCCAATATCATTTTAGTTACATTAAGAAAATCTATATCATCATCAACAACTAAAATTTTTATTTTTTTTTCCATAATAATATATAATTAAATTAAAAAAAGTCAAATTACGAACAATTCTCTCTGTTAAGAACCATGTTATAAAATTATTACATGTTTATGTATTAAACAATGATTTTTGTTAATAAAATTTATGTTATAAAATATTAAAATTTGAAAAATTCCTGTCAAAACTCATGTTTAATGACATTTTTATTGCATATATTTAACGTTTGAAAATTATACATAATATTTTGTAATTTATTAACCTTCGTATTATTTATAATAAATTTAATACAAAGGGAGGGTGATATAGGAGGTTACACCTTACCTTTTAAACAAAAATTAGTTCTGATGAAAAATTTATTAATTATTTTAGTAGCGTGTTTACCGGTTCTTGCATTTTCTCAAGAAAAAATTACTCAACCGGAGAAGAAACAAAAAATTGAAGTTAAACCTTATGGTTTTGTAAAAGGAGATATGACTTATGCTTCTCACGAAGTTTATTCATGGGGAAATCCAGGAAATAATTATTTGTCAGCACCTCAATTTGCAGGCGTTTCAGATGATCCTGCTCTTGGTTTTACAGCACAACACACTCGATTTGGATTAAAAATTATCAAAGAAGGTGAATATAAAATTAGTGGTAAAATTGAAATGGATTTTTACGGCGGTGCTTTTGATGCTAATGGGAAGCCTCGTATTCGTCAAGCTTATGCAAGTATAGCAAAAAATGATCTCGAAATTAGAGTTGGACAACAATGGGATATTTTTTCACCCATTAATGCCGCAACAAATAACACAAACGGTAATATGTGGTATGCAGGAAATCGTGGTTTCCGTCGTGCACAAATTCAAATTAGATATAAACTTCCTATGAATTCACTTGTACAATTAGCTTTTTGTGAGCCTGCAAAAGAATCTTGGGGATTAGGATCTGATAACTTATCTTCAACACCTATGATTCAAGGTCGTTTATCTACAAAATTAGCTGACAAATACGTTATTGGTGCTTATTTTGCTTATGCTAAATTTAATCCTACACCTGCTATTGATAATACTGATTTTAGTGCAAACGGTTTTGGTGCTGACTTTAACTTAAACTTTGACAAATTATTTGCTCTAAAAGGAGAAGTTAATTATGGAACTAATTTAAATAATGCAAATTTATTTAATATTGCCGGAAGTGCATTAACTAAAAATGATGATAGAAAATCTCTTGGTGTTTGGTT
>JAGLDO010000240.1 GCA_023145555.1 Bacteroidales bacterium | reverse complement strand
AATACATAAAGCTATTACAATAATACAATTTAAACTTGAGGCTCATATTATTATGCGTAATCCTCAGTTTAACATGAACGACAGACTTTTGTTAGACAAAATTGATTATGAAAAAGGAACAATTTTATTAGATGGAGAAACTTACAAACTAAACGATACTAATTTCCCAACTATTAATCCAAAAGACCCTTACAAACTAACAAAAGAAGAAAATGAAGTTATTAACAGATTAAAATTCTCATTTTTAAACAGCGAAAAACTTCAAAAACATATTAAATTTATGTTCGATAAAGGGAGCATGTATTTAGTCTACAACTCTAATCTCCTTTATCATGGTTGTATTCCCCTTAACAAAGACGGATCTTTTAAGAAAATAAAAATATTAGATAAAAAATATTACGGAAAATCACTGGTTGATAAATTAGACCAAATTGCAAGACGTTTTTATTCTAATAAAATTAATAACATCCCAAGTAGTTACGAAATTGATTATATGTGGTATTTGTGGGCAGGTCCGGATTCTCCATTATTCGGAAAGTCTAAAATGGCCACATTTGAAAGATATTTTATTGATGATAAAAAAACTCATATTGAAATACCAAACCCATATTTTAATTTGAGAGATGATGTTAAAACTGTTGATAAAATTTTAAAAGAGTTTGACCTTGACCCTGAAAAATCTCATATTATTAACGGTCATATTCCTGTAAAATACCGCAAAGGTGAAAACCCTGTAAAAGCAAAAGGAAAATTAATTGTTATTGACGGCGGCTTGGCTAAAGCTTATCAACCTGTTACCGGAATTGCAGGTTGTACTCTAATTTACAACTCTTATGGTTTAATTCTTGTTACTCATAAACCTTTTGTTTCAACTAAAGAAGCAATTGAAAAAGATAAAGATATTTTCTCTTCTCAACAAATACTTGAACAAAATACTGTTCGTAAAAAAGTTGGAGATACTGATATTGGGAATGTAATAAAAAAACAAATTAAAGAACTGGAAATGTTGCTGTATGCTTATCGTGAAGGTTTAATAACTGAATATTATAAACAAAAAAAATAATATCTGGTCAGTTAAATAATCTTTTTTCTATACAAATTTTGAGCTTTATTCCATATTTTGCTTATAAACATTAATATTATGTTTTGTAGCCTTTATGTTTTGTTTACAAATTTTTAAAGCATCTTTTGCTTGCTGATTGTTGTTTTTTGATAAATATTTTACTGCTTTATTATTATATTCTAAAATTTTGTATTCTAATCCTAATAATCTCTCATAATCTTTTTTTGATTGTAGTTCTTTACTTTGAGTAGATAAATAATAAGCATAGTTTAAATAAGCAAAGCCTAAAGTTATTTTATTTACCGGATTATATTCGTAAGCATTAACAGCAGACTTTAACTTTCTTTCTGCTTCGGGCATGGCTTCAAAATTTGAAATACTATCTGCATAATTGAAACAAAATTCTGTTTTGCTAATTATATCATCTATTAAAAGAGAATCTTTCTTAAAATCATTTATTGCAACAGGACAATCTAACAATTGCCACATAGGATCGGACGGCAGATGAGTGTAAATAAATTTTTTAGGATTGGTTAAGAAAAAATAATCGGAAAATTTCTTCACAACCTTCTTTTTTTCGTTAATATATCCACTCCCCCATGTTGCATCAATCAAATACCATTTATTATTAATAAAAACAACATTCCATGCATGATCTGTACTTGTGAATTTTTTTCGCTGACTAAAACCATATCCTTTACTGTAACCTTGTACTAAATAACACTTAATATCAGCATTGTCGCACAAAGCTTTAAATAATGTCGAATATCCTTCACAAACCGCTTTTCTCTTAGTTAAAACTTCTGTAGCAGTAACTTTCTTATTTCTGTTTGGATTAAAAAAAGTTTTGGTATCATAGGTAATATTTTCAGTTATCCAAACATAAAAACTTCTAACTTTTTCAAATTCATTTTTAGCAGGTTTTATTAAATAATCAGACAAACC
>JAGLDO010000024.1 GCA_023145555.1 Bacteroidales bacterium | reverse complement strand
ATTAATTAACTTTATAAAGCTGATAAATATTAAATCTTATTTGTCAGCTTTATGTTTTATTTATAACTTAGTATTTTTCATTTACAATTTATATTTAAATTAATATTATTAATTGGATACATTAATTAAATATAGCAGATTTTTAAAAATAA
Source organism: Bacteroidales bacterium (assembly GCA_023145555.1). GTDB lineage: Bacteria > Bacteroidota > Bacteroidia > Bacteroidales > B39-G9 > B39-G9. Next base: position 2,238 of record JAGLDO010000024.1, on the reverse strand, counting down.
AATACTTTAAGAGATTTGATAAAAAAATCTTAATCTATTTAATCTTTGTTGCTATTGCAGCATTCTTTTGGTTTACCAACGCTCTAAGTAAAAATTATACAACTACTATTGATTATCCTGTTAGTTATACAAACTACCCCGAAAATAAAATATTAATTAGCGATCTCCCTTCAAAACTCGTTTTAAAAATAAACTCTTATGGTTATCGTTTGTTAGAATTTAATCTAACTCAACGTACGTTTCCATTAATCATTAATTTGAAAGCGTTTTCAAAAAAACTTGAAAAAAATAATAAATCGTATTTTTATCTTGTGACAAAAAATCATAAAAATGAACTTAACAAGCAAATAAATTCAGAAATTAATATACTCGAAATTTTGCCTGATACAATATATTTTCGTTTTGCTAACTATATCTCAAAAAAAGTTGCAGTAAAACCTAATGTGACTATAAATTTCGAAAAACAATGTCAGTTAATTAATGAGATTACCTGCACACCCGATAGCATTATAATAAGAGGCTTGAATACTATGCTCGATACCATTGACGAAATTTCAACCGTGCATAAAGAATTTTCAAACATAAATAAACCAATAAAACGAGATGTATCTCTGAAGAAAATTGATAAAGTTAAATTCTTGAAAGATAAAGTAGAAATAAATATCCCTGTTGAGAAATTTACCGAAGCAAAAAAACAAATACCCATAACAATTTTAAATTTACCTGATAGCCTGTCGTTAAGGCTTTTCCCTAAAGAGATTACTGTTAATTACCTTGTTTCACTTAGTGAATATAATAATGTTCAGACAGAAGATTTTGAAGCTATAGTTAACTACGATTCTATTAATATTAATAATCAAAAAATTAAAATTAATATCTCTAAATTACCTCAAAATATTAATTCATTTCGTTTTACTCCGATGGAAGTTGAATATATAATTGAAAAATAATGTTGAAAGTTGGGATTACAGGAGGTATTGGCTCCGGAAAGACAATTGTTTGTGAAATTTTTAAGCATTTAAACATCCCTGTTTATAATGCTGATATTGAAGCAAAGAAAATTCTAATTGAAAATAATTCCGTGCGAAAAAAATTAATTAAAAATTTTGGCGACAACATTTATCTTAACTCTTCAGAAATAAATAAAAAATTTCTTGCCAATATTATTTTTAACGATAAAAAGGATCTTGTCAAAATCAATTCTATTGTTCATCCTGTGGTATGGGAAAATTTTTTAAGCTTCATACAAAATAAATTATGCTATAAGTATGTTATCCTTGAAGCTGCAATACTGATTGAAAGTGGGTTTTATAAAAATATGGATTATGTGATTAATGTTTCAGCTCCCGAAGACGTTAGAATACAGAGAACTGTGAAACGCGACAATGTGCAAAAAAATACTATTATGCAACGTGTTAATAATCAAATATCTGAAGATGAAAGGATAAAATTTTCAGATTTTGTTATTATTAATGATGATAAACAATTAGTTTTGCCGCAAGTTTTAAAATTACATAATAATTTTATACAGAACTCAGTTATTAACTAATTAGAATTTGTCTTTTAACTCATGAAATTTTATCCAAATTGTCATTTCGAGCGATAGCGAGAAATCTATTTCATTCATAGTAAGGAGACGAGATTTTTTCTCTGCCAGCTGGCGGATCGAAATGACATATAGGCAACTTTATGGACAAACACTAATTACACAAAGTATAATAAAAAAATAATGCAAATGGGTAAATTTGGAAAATGGATAGGTGGAGGATTAGGTTGGGCTTTTTTAGGTCCAATAGGAGCAATAATTGGTTTTGCAATTGGTTCGGCTATCGACGGTTCTAATGCAATAGAATATCAACAACAAACAAGAACAACCACAAAAGGTGATTTCGTAGCATCTCTGTTAGTTCTTGTTGCAGCTGTGATGAAAGCAGACGGAAAAGTTTTAAAATCGGAACTCGACTATGTTAAACAGTATTTTATTAAGTCTTTTGGAGAAGATTCTGCTGCTGAAGCTATTCGCATGCTTCGCGATATTCTTAAAAGAAACATTCCTGTTGAACAAGTTTGTATTCAAATAAAACAAAATTTAGATTATTCGTCCCGTTTGCAAATGCTTCATTTGTTGTTTGGTATTGCTAAAGCAGATGGCGAAATTCATCCAAATGAGTTGTTAATAATTCAAAAAATTTCTTATTATATTGGTGTTAACCAAAAAGATTTTGAATCAATAAAATC
>JAGLDO010000239.1 GCA_023145555.1 Bacteroidales bacterium | reverse complement strand
GCGGCTATAAATTGATAACTTTAGTCTCAAAATTAACATTCACAATTACTTATCTCTATATAATTTTTCTATTCCTTTCTGAAGTGATTCGTCCGGTTTAATATAGTTATAATCTTCCCAATAACTGTCTAAATATTTATTAACTACATCGAAAAAATTTTTGTTTATTTTTGCAATATCTTTATATTTAAAACGCTTAACATCGGTTGTATCAATTTTGTTAACAGCTAATTCTATTAAAGTGTTATATTTATCAGAAAATAATTTACCTCTTTTTCTTACTTTAAATTCGATATCTGCACTTACATAATTCAAATAATTTTTATTGTTTACTTTTCTGTAATTCACCCTATAAATTGCCTTTTGCGGTTTTACCGAAAGTTTTCTCGAATGACTTACAATAAACAAATGCCCTTGCTTTTTTAAGATCTCAGGCTCTAACCAAAATTCAATTTCTTTAATTGAAAGAGAATTCATGTCGAGATAAATTTTTCCTGAGTATAATAATTCATCACTAGTATATTTTTTTGGTTTAAACTCAATAACATAAGCAAATTGATTATCATAATCGACAATGTCAATAATATTGTAATAATAAAAATGAAAATAATCTGAAGTAAGAAAACTTGGTTTAATCTTTACAATATCGAGCATCAAACTTGATTGTAGTCCTCCTTTAATCTTCACAAGCAAAGTGTCCATTAGTAAATAATTCATATTCTTACGACTTTTAATAATTTTCAATCTATCGAAAGAAAAAGAATTATAAGAGGTTTTATATATATTGACAACAGCTTCGAGAATAGCCGCATATTTGTTATCGCGCTTTATTGTTTCACGGTAAAAAGATGTTAAATATGCAGGTTGCGTGCAATAATTATCTGGTATTGAACTAATTGCTGAATTTATTAATGCTTGAGGACTAGAACTTCTTATAATTACTTCCTGAATAGGAATTACATTTGCTTCTAAGGTTAACAAATTATTATATTTTGTTAATTGATTGATTGGAATCTTCAAATTTCTATATCCAATAAAAGAAACAATGAGATTTTTGCTTGTCAGATTGTTGGGAATTTTAAATATAAATTCACCGTCAACATTTGATATTGTCCCAATATTTGTTTTTTCAATGTAAATAGTTGCAAAAGCCAAAGAGTAATTAAATTTCGAATCAATAATCTTGCCTTTTACTTCTAAATAACTGAGTTTTTCTTTATTTACAAGAGTGTCATTACCCTTATTTTTATCACATATAACTATTTGATTTGCAATGGTTTTAAAACAAAATGTTGTGTCTGACAATAAAATATGAAGTATCTCTTCAATTGGTTTATTTGTCACATTAATTTTAATTTTCTTCTCATTGCTAATCAAATCAGAATTATAAGAAAAATTATATCCTGTTTTTTTACTAATCTTAATTAATGCATCATATAAATTCCCTTTTTTAATGTTTAGTGATATTTTTTTATTTAAGATATTTGTGGTATCACTTTGAGAAAATGTTGAAATAGGATGAAAAATAATAACGGTTAATACAAACAATTGTATTATTAATATTTTTTGATATATAGCTTTATTGATCATAAATTGTTAGGACGTAAGATTATTGTGTGTTTCTACTTCCCGGTTTTATTAACTTGCTTTTTCGGATTTGTAATTCGAAAGTCTAAATATACATAAAAGCAACCATTTTTTCTTTTTTTCTTGTGAATTGTTACCAATTTCTTTAATAATTTTTTTTGCAAACTTTTTGATATATTTAAGATTGAATCCACTCCGAAAACTAAAGATATCAATTTAGAGCCACTTAGCGGCTTTTTAGAAGCAATCCTTATGTATTGATTATCAACATATTGCTTCGAGCTTCGCCCTCGCAATGACGGCTATGAAGCCTTTTCGAAGTGGACTCAAGATTTGTTTTCATCTTTCATCACTTGAAATACTGTGTTAATAATTTAGCAATAAGCAAACAATACTTTCAGATTGCAAATCCGAAAAAGCGTGTTCGCTCACAGTAAGGGAACAAGATTTCTCGCTATCGCTCGAAATGACAGTTTGAATTAAATTTCATTACTTTATGGACAAGCACTACTTATTACTATTTTTTATTAATAATATTTTTCCGGATTCCTTAATCTTATAATTCAAATTAAAGGTTGAGCAAATAACTTCGAGAACAGTATCAATTGGTTGTTTGCTAAACGTTGACGTTATTCTCAAATTTTTTATTACTGATGTCTCGCACAATATATCAATATTATAAGTTTTATTTATTACACTAATAACATAGTTTAATTTATTATTTTTAAATACTAAATCATGTGTTTTCCACGAGAGATAATTTACGTTTGTGTTTTGTTTTTTAATGATTTCTTTATTAGTTAAAATTCCGAAATTCCCCGGCTTAAGAATTATATTGACTTGTTCATTGTTTCTTTTATAAAGTTTTACTTTTCCTGTTTTAACAAAAACTTCAACTTTCTTATTTGGCAGATTGGCTTTAACACTAAACGATGTTCCCAATACTTTTATTCTTGCATTTCGTGCACAAACGATGAACGGCTTTTCGGGATTTTTAACAATTTCGAAAAATGCTTCTCCTTTTAAATTTACTTTTCTGTTGTTTTTAGAAAATTCTTTAGGGAAATTTATTTTCGAATCTGCATATAAATAAACATTTGATCCATCAGGCAAAACAACTTTTTTGTTTAATTCGTTGTGTGTTGCCTCAATAGTATTATATAAAATTGGATTAAATGGTGAATTGTAGAGTAAATATCCTGAAAAAGAAAAACCTAAAAGAATAATAAAAATTGCTGCATAACGCATAAATTTCTTCACGAATAAATTCTGCTTAATTATAACGGAAGATTCGTCATTTTCAATTCTGGCATGTAATTTATCCCAGGCGTTTTCTTTATTAATATTTTTCATTTTCTCAGACTTATCCATTAATTTCCAGCTTTTTTTTATACTATTAAAAATTTTCATGTTTTCCTTATCTTTCAACCATATTTCAAACACTTCATTATCAGTGTCGTTTGTTTCATCAGACAAGAACTTTGCAATGAAATTCCAATTTATATTATTTGAGTTATTATTTTCCATCACTTTTAACTTTTTAACTTTCAAACTTCAATATATGCTTTCAGATTATTTCTAAAATGCATTAAAGCTTTTCCCATATTTGCTTCAACAGTTTTTATTGAGATAGACAATTTCTTTGCAATTTCTCTGTATTT
>JAGLDO010000238.1 GCA_023145555.1 Bacteroidales bacterium | reverse complement strand
ACATCAATACCTTTTAAAACGTGCAGTTTATTTTTCCCTACATCATATGATTTATGTAAATTGTTAATTGTAAGCATATTATTAAATTGTGAATTATTAATTGTTAATTGTTAATTGTTAATTATATAAAACGTTAAACAAAAAAATGAATTGTTTAAATGATTAATAAATCTTAATGTTTTTATGACGAAAAGTAAATAAAAAATGTTACAGTAAAATTAAATAATTTTAATTTTATTTCATACACAGTAAAATATTATTCTTGTGAGATATCAACCAATAATTGACGGTAAACCGAAAAAAGTTTTGATTTTGAAACAAAAACCGACATATTTTGCTTTATCAATTACAGAAAGATTCCACGCATTAGTATCATTAAATTTATTTATTACCTCATTCATTGTATCATAATAAAAAATATAAGCAGAAGGCAGAACCATTAAACTTTTCGTGAACAAAAAGATAAATTTTAGTGAAATAACAAAAAACAAAACTAACAATTATTCTTAAAAGTAAATAATAAAAAATATCGGTTATAGTATATATAGAATTGATGATATATTGTGTTGTACATTATTTTTAATGTAATACTTTCCAAAAAAAACAGTAAGGCCAATACTTGCTAATGGAAAAATCAACAGATAATTAGATTCGAAATTATCTGTAAGAAAATAATGAAGATAAAAAACCCCTATTATTAATATGCTCATTTCTAATTCTACTTAACTTTTGTAAAATAATTTTAAAAATCATTTTGTTTTAATATTTACTTAAATATAATTTTTTTTCAAAATTTCAACACTATTATCTAACAAAAAAATAAATTAAACATTATATTAGCAAAAAAAATAAAATTACTGTTCTGCACTTATTTATATAAAGAATAAAACTAAAAGGCTATAGTAGTTAAACAATCTCGATATTGATTAATAAAATTTATTAATATAATAATATGCATATTCGAAAATTATTCAAAAAGTTGTTAATATGGCGAATGAGGCATATCAGCCGACGACCTTTTATGCTGATAATGAGTGTTGTAGTTGGTATTTCGGCTGGATTAGGAGCTGTAATTATTAAAAATTCGGTTCATCTGATTAAAGAAATGCTCAAAAATGGAGTAACCAATGATTTTAAGAATTACTTATATTTTATTTATCCTATTGTTGGTATTTCTTTAGCAATAATATTTATAAAGTTCATTTTAAAACAATCTGTTCATCATGGAATTCCAACAGTATTACACAGCATAGCAAAACAAAACGGCAAAATTAAATCTCACAACATGTTCTCGTCAATAATAACCAGCTCATTAACAGTTGGTTTTGGTGGTTCTGTAGGATTAGAGGGGCCAACAGTAGCAACAGGGGCAGCCATTGGAGCAAATATTGGCAGACTGTTTCATTTGAATTATAAACAAATAACATTATTATTAGGTTGTGCTTCAACAGCTGCAATGGCTGCAATTTTTAAAGCCCCTATTGCCGGAGTTGTTTTTACTCTAGAAGTTATAATGATTGACTTAACAACATACTCCCTAGTTCCTTTATTACTGGCTTCTATTTCGGGGACTGTAGTTTCATATTTATTTCTTGGACAAACAACCATTTTTTCACCGGATGTAATAAATAAAGCTTTTGACATATCAAATATTCCATACTATATTGCTCTTGGAATAATAGCGGGATTTGTTTCTGTTTATTTTACTCGAATGTTTATGTTTATTCAAGGCTATTTTAAAAAAATAAAAAACCTTTATAAAAAATTACTGATTGGAGCACTTTCATTAGGGACTTTAATATTTTTCTTTCCGGCTTTATATGGCGAGGGTTATGACGCAATAAATTCTTGTTTATCAGGAGATTATGATTTTTTATTTGATAATAATGTTTTTTCTCAATATTCTGATAATTTTATAGTTTTAATAATTATTTTATTGTCTATAATATTATTAAAAGTTGTAGCAACATCAGTAACATTTGGCAGTGGTGGTGTTGGTGGAATTTTTGCTCCTACTCTGTTTATTGGATCAAACGTAGGTTTACTGTTTGCATTAATAGTAAATAGACTTGGAATTACACATTTATCAAGAGCTAACTTTGCCTTAATAGGTATGGGAGGATTAATTGCAGGAGTTCTGCACGCCCCCTTAACAGGTATATTTTTAATTGCCGATATTACAAAAGGTTACCAGTTATTTGTTCCTTTAATGATTACTTCTGCATTCTCTTATATTACGATAAAACTATTTGAACGAAATTCTGTTTACACTATTCAATTAGCAAACCGAAAAGAACTAATTACTCACGATAAAGATAAAGCAGTGCTATCAAGAATGAAAGTTACAAGTTTAATTGAAACAAATTTTAGTTGTATAAACTCTGATGCTACTTTAGGCGATTTAGTACACATAATCTCAAAATCGAGCCGGAATATTTTCCCTGTCTTAGAAAATGATAATACTATGACTGGTATTGTTTTTGTTAACGACATAAGGCATATAATTTTCAAACCGGAGTTATACGATACAACTTATGTAAGAGATTTAATGTTTATGCCTGAGCCAAGTGTTGACCCAGACGAATTGATGGAAAGCGTTGCTGAAAAATTCCAGTTATCAGGCAATTTTAACTTGCCTGTTTTAAAAAACGGAAAATATATGGGATTTGTTTCAAGGGCAAAAGTGTTTTCATCATACCGAAGACTACTTAAAAAATTCTCTGAGGATTAAGACAGTCAGTAAAATAATATTTATATGTGATTATATTTCACTGATATTTAGATACTTATTTTGTTAGTCATCATATAATATAAATTTATTTTCACAAAACGCTGAACATCAGTCATCTATAATAAAAATAAGTAAATAATTATTCAATAATTAAAAAAAAATTTTTATGAGTACTTTTTTTTTGTAAATTTACTTAAACAAAAAATCAGGAGGTAATTATGAAATTAAATGTAAAGTCATTTTCTTTAACAGCAGGTATTTTATGGGGAATCGCCATATTTCTGCTAACAATTTGGTTTATCTGTTTTGGATATGACGGAAATACTCTTTCTTTATTAGGAAAAGTTTATTTAGGTTATTCAGTAACTTGGGTAGGCGCGTTTATTGGACTAATTTGGGGGTTTGTTGATGGTATTATTTTCGGAGCAATATTTGCATGGTTATACAATAAATTTGTAAAATAACCCTACAACATTAACTATTTAAGGCAATAGCAAAACATTTGTTCATTGCCTTTTTTATTCATCAGAGAAATAGACTAAAATTCTTCGATAAGCAGAAAATATTTTCGATTTTGAAACAAATCCCACATAAACATCATCATCAATAACAGGTAAATTCCATGCTCTTGATTCTTCAAATTTTCTCATAACAGAATCCATCGGTTCATTTGACGACACATAGGTCGGTGGCATTACCATTAACTCATGTACATAAGTTGTTTCATACATATCCGGATTAAACATAATTTCTCTAATATTATCTAATAAAACAATACCAAGCAATATATTTTTCTCATCAACAACAGGAAAAATATTTCTTTTTGATTTTGAAACAATATTAACTAAATCTTTTAAAGTACTATCGGGGCTGATAGTTTTTAAATCAGTTTCAATAACCTTACCCAGTTTCATTAAAGTAAGAACTGCACGGTCTTTATTATGAGTAATAAGTTCACCTCTTTTTGCTAAACGTTTAGTATAAATAGAATGAGGTTCAAAATAATTAATTGTAATAAACGAAATTGTTGAAGTAATAATTAAAGGAATAAACAAACCGTAGCCACCGGTAATTTCAGCAATAAGGAAAATAGCTGTCATTGGTGCATGCATAACACCTGCCATAACACCAGCCATTCCAACAAGGGCAAAATTACTTTCAGGAACATTAATGTATTTACTTTTATTAATAATAAGTGCTAAGAGATATCCTGATAATCCCCCCATAAACAAAGATGGGGCAAAAACGCCTCCAACTCCACCAGCACCATTAGTAACAGCCATAGCAATAACTTTAAATATTAAAATTAAGCTAAGAAAAATAATGAATAACCAATAGTTATCTTTAATGGAATAAAATGGACTGTTATTTAAAATATCTGTACCATGTCCACTCAAAATCATTTTTAAAGTATCATATCCTTCACCAAATAAGGAAGGGAAAATAAAAATTAACAAACCGAGAATAAGTCCTCCATAGATTAATTTTTGGAATGAATTTTTTACTTTATCCAGCTTATTTTCGACAAACATTGACGCTCTAGTAAAATATACTGAAATGAATGCCGTAAAAACACCAAGTAAAATATAGTAAGGTATATTATTAAAAATGAAAGCATGGGTTAAATCAAATGTTAATAATACATCTTTTCCCATTAAAAAAAACGAAACCATTGTTGCCGTTACAGCAGAAATCAATAATGGAATTAAAGAAGCCATTGTTAAATCAAGCATCAATACTTCAAGAGTAAAAACTAATCCAGCAATAGGGGCATTAAAAATTCCGGCAATAGCTCCTGCTGAGCCACAGCCTACGAGTAGGGTAACTTGCTTATAATCTAAATGAAATAATCGCCCCAGTGAAGAACCTAAAGAAGCCCCGGTTAAAACAATTGGAGCCTCAGAACCTACAGAACCACCAAAAGCAATAGTGAAAGTACTGGCAATAATTGAAGAAAAATTATTATGTGATTTAATTATGCTGTTTTTTTTTGAAATTGCATAAAGAATTCGACTAACACCATGTCCAATTTTATCTTTTACAAGATACTTAACAAATAAAACAGTTAAAATTAATCCGAAAAAAGGATAAGCGAAATATAATATATTTTCTCGTTGAACATCAAACCCTTGAGTTAATAAAATTCTAGTATAATGAATTGCATTTTTTAAAACAACTGCGGCTAATCCACTTAATATTCCAACAACAAAACTCAAAATTAAAATGAATTGTCTTTGTTTTATATGTTTAACGCGCCATCTTAAAAACTTCCCGATTAAATTCATTTTTGCCATAATTCTGCAAAAGTACCATTTAAGTTTTAAAAACATCAATTAAACAAAAATAAATTTATTTGCGCTTTTTTAAGATTTAATAATTACTTAAAATAAATAATATTGATTCTAAGTAATTTTTATATTAAATTGATTATTTATTTCGTTTATCAAACTATAATCTATACTTTTGAAATCAATTTAAGGAACTAATTTTTTAAATAAATAAAACATATCTTGGGATGAGTAAAAAATTGTTAATAAGAGATTTAACTTTAAGAGATGGTCAACAATCGCTTTTTGCAACAAGAATGAAACAAGAGCAAATTGACAAAGTTTTACCTTTTTATAAAAATGCAAATTTTTATGCAATGGAAGTTTGGGGAGGCGCCGTTCCAGATTCTGTAATGCGTTTTTTAAACGAAGACCCATGGATTCGTTTAGAAACCATTAAAAAAGAATTAGGAGATAGCACAAAATTAACAGCACTTTCGAGAGGAAGAAATTTATTTGGTTATAACCCATATCCTGAAGAAGTTATTGAGGGCTTTAACAGAAATGCAATTGAAAGTGGTGTTAGCATTATGAGAATATTTGATTGTTTAAATGATATTAATAATATGAAATCAACAATCAAATATGTTAAATCTAATGGCGGTCAGGTTGATTGTGCTATTTGCTATACTATTGACCCTAAGTTTACAAAAACACAAAAAGCAAAAGCATTTTTAAAAGGGAAAAAATTACCTCATGATATTTTCACTATTGATTATTTCTTAGAAAAAGCAAAAGAACTTGAAACGTTAGGTGCTGATATAATTACAATAAAAGATATGGCAGGTTTAATTACGCCATCAGTATCCGGAAAACTTATTAGACGCTTAAAAGAAGAAATTAAAGTACCAATTGATTTTCATACACATTGCACACCCGGATATGGTTTAGCATCTGTTTTAATGGCTATTGTTAATGGTGTTGATATTGTTGATACAAACATAATGAACTTCTCAAGCGGACCTGCAGCCCCTTCGTTTGAAATTATACAAATTTTTGCAAATAAATTAGGATTAGACACCGGAGTTAATTTAGATGCTGTTGTTAAAATTAATAAAGAACTTAAAACAATCAGACATGAGCTTGCTGAATTTGACAACTATAAAGAATTATTCCCAATTGAATTTGATATTACTAAGGACCCTTTACCTAAAAAAATAGCTGAATTGTTTGACAAAGCAATTGAATTGGCTAAAAAGGATAAAGAAAATGAATTGTTGTTTGTCATTCATCAAATTGAAAATTATTTTAATTTTATTGAGCCTAACGAAAGAGTAAAAAATGCAGAAATACCCGGTGGTATGTACACTAACATGTTGGCTCAACTTAAGCAACTTAATTTAGAAAAATTAGTAAACAAAGTTCTTGAGACAGTTCCAATTGTTAGAATTGATGCAGGTTGTCCTCCATTAGTAACTCCTTCAAGTCAAATAGTTGGAGTTCAGGCTGTTAATTGCGTTATTGATAATATTAGCGGAAATCCTCATTATACAAACATCTCAACTCAATTTAAAAATCTTGTAAGAGGAAATTACGGAAAAACGCCTATTAATATTGACCCTGATTTTAGAGAAAAAATTTGTGGAATAAGAGAAGCTGAAGATTATGATTCAAGCAACTACAAAAAACAACCAAACGAAACTATTTGTGAAGATTTTGGAGGTTTTAAATTAGCAGCCGACGAAAAAGAAAAATTATTGCTTGAACTTTTCCCTTCTGTAGCTAAAAATTTCTTAAGAAATAAAAAAGAAGAGGAAGTTCGTGAAGTGAAAAAACAAATTATTGAAGAACAAATTAAATTACAGAAAGAAAGAAGAGAACGTTATCTTAAACTAACACCTGAAGAAAAGGAGAAGCGATTAATAAAAGGTCTTTACAATTACAATTGGGGTTCAATTGAAACAAATCCTGAAATTGAGGACTTTAAGATTAATGAAGATGAAAAGTAAGACAATTTGATTTATATTAACTATTTAAAAGCAAAATGTTTATCTATCATTTTGCTTTTTTTGTAAGCTTTAAAATTCATATTAATTATGATAAAATTCGACAGGTTCACACTAAAAAATGGACTAAAAGTAATTGTACATAAAGATAAATCGACACCAATAGTTGCAATAAATATTTTATACAATGTTGGCTCAAGAGATGAAAACCCCAACAAAACAGGGTTTGCACATCTGTTTGAACATTTAATGTTTGGCGGCTCAAAAAATATTCCTGTATATGACAAGCCACTGCAAAATGTTGGAGGCGAAAATAATGCTTTCACAAATAGTAATATTACAAATTATTATATCACCCTGCCAAAAGATAATATTGAAACAGGTCTTTGGTTAGAATCTGACAGAATGTTTTGTTTAAACTTTTCAGAAAAAAGCCTTAATGTTCAGCGCAATGTGGTTATTGAAGAATATAAGCAAAGATATTTAAATCAGCCTTATGGAGATGTTTGGTTAATGTTACGTCCTTTAGCTTATAAAAAGCACCCTTATCGTTGGGCAACAATAGGTAAAGAGATTTCACACATTGAAAATGCAAATTTAGATGACGTTAAAGATTTTTTTTATAAATATTATGCTCCAAACAACGCAATATTAACTATTGCAGGAGACGTAGAGACTGAACAAATTAAGGAGCTTGCTGAAAAATGGTTTGGTGCAATCGAAAAAAGAAATGTGCCTGTCAGAAACTTACCCGTTGAACCTGAGCAAAACGAAAAAAGAGAAATGTCTGTTAAAAAAAATGTGCCTTTTAATGCTATTTATAAAGCATACCATATGTGCTCCCATAATGATAAAAATTTCCATGCTACCGACCTAATATCTGACATTCTTTCAAATGGTAACTCATCTCGATTATATCATTCATTAGTAAAAAAACAAAAAATATTTAGCAATATTGATGCATATATTACCGGCGACATTGACAACGGTTTATTTGTAATAACCGGACAGTTAATTAAAGGCGTTGATATGTCTGTTGCCAATAAATCTATTGAAAAAGAATTAGAGTTGATAAAAACCAACTATATTGCTGAACATGAATTAACAAAAGTTAGGAATAGGGTTGAAACGATACTTGAATTATCAGAAATGAATGTTCTGAATAAAGCAATGAACCTTTCTTATCATGAATTATTGGGAGATGCTGAAAATATTAATTTAGAATCTGAAAAATATTCAAAAGTAAGTTCAAAGCAAATAAAAAAAATATCAAATATTCTCTTTAAAGAAACGAACTGTTCAACATTGTTTTATTATGCTAAATAAAAAATATTGTAATG
>JAGLDO010000237.1 GCA_023145555.1 Bacteroidales bacterium | reverse complement strand
TCCATCAAAACCATGTCATAGTCTTTCGTTTTTAAAAAATCTACTGCTTCTTTGCCATTTTTTGCTTCCTGATAATTGCAACCAATTTTTTTAACAATTTCTGACAATAGCAATCTATTAACAAATATATCGTCAACAATTAAGATGTTGTATTTTTTTTCTTCCATAATTACAAAATTATTCAAAATTATTTAAAATCATAATTTAAAAAACTTCAAATATTAAATATTTATTGACAATATTTGATTTTAAAATCCTAAACACATAATCTACAAACAACTATAAAAATAAAAAAAAACAAATTAATTTAAAAAACTGATAAAAATCATTATTTTTCATGACATAAAAAATATAAATCAATGATTCTCAAAAGTATCATTGATTTTGATATTATTTAATTATCTTGCAGTAACAAAACTTGTTAAGGATAAAAAAACGAAAAAAAAATTACAAGGGCAATTCAGTAGTATTAAAAAAAATATTTACTATGACTGCTAATAAAAAAAATAATATTAAAAATATTATTTCTTCATTTTCAAATATTGACAAGAAGATTTTTTATCTTCAAAAATCTTCAGCTCAAGATTTTGAAAAATTATATAAACTTACAAAAGAAACATATAAATACACAAAAAAAATAAATCAAAACACGGCGCAATTATTTAATCAGTTTGATTATTTTAATAATGAAATAAATAAAGACTTTAAGCAGGAGATTGCACATATAAATAATGATTTTGAGAATTATGTTGTTTTATACAAAATGAGTATTATTAATAACATTAACACACTTGAAACTTTATTGACAAATGCTCAACTTCTTTTTTCTCCTCTTAACAATATCAAAAAAAACATTTTAGAATTATTTTTCTTTCTCACTCAATTTAAACTGAGATTTCTTTTAAGCAATAATGATTTCTCTCTTAACAATGAGATAAAAAATCTTGATAATGAAATTGCTATTGCAAAATCGAAACATAACGAACTTGTTTCTGACATAAGTATTTTAAAAGCTAACATATCTGGACTTATAAAAAACACAACAAATTTATCTGACGATTTATCTTCTTTTGAAGATTTCTTATCTTTTATAAAATTAGACATAAATAATATTAAACCCCTAAAAGAGAAAGCAGTAAAACAACACTCATTATTTAAGGAAGAAGCAAGTCAATCTTTAGAGTGTCTTGACATAATTATTACAAATTTACAATATCAGGATATTATTCATCAAAAAATGCAACATGTACAGGAAACATATAATCAAATTGTTGATGAGCTAAAAATAATTAAAGCTTCTCCTGCTGAAAAATCTCTTCAAAAATCTGAATTTAAATATCTTCCTCAACTTCCAACAATAATTAAAATTCAAACTAACCAGTTACTTAACACGAACAAAGACTATAAAAAAACTATTGGTATAATAAATAATAATCTTTCGTCGATAAATAATAATCTTACTTCAATTAAAACAATCAATCTTAACTTTTTTTATGAATATCTAGAATATAAAAAAAACACATTAAACTCCTTTAAAGAAAACGTTAAGGAAACTTCCGGTTTATTAATTAATTTATGCCATCCCGATGATGAAATTAACAAACACCTTTCAACAATAAAAGAAGAAACAAAAAAAATTTGCGAACATTTCAATTCAATTAAGTCAATTTATTCTAAATTAAGTAATGAAATAAATAATATTGAAAAAGATACTTTTAAATCTGTTGAACAAAAAGAAAACGAGCTTCCTCTAAAAAGTCAAATTCAATCTAAATACGATAGTATTGATAAAGATATAACACAAGCTGAAGCTATATTAAAAAAGAACAGCAAAATTCTTAATGATTTAAATTTTACCGAAGAAGACAACTCTCCTGATGAAGTTGTTAAATTTTTAACAAAACTCAACAACTTGTTTAATAAATTTTATGAGATTAACGAAGACTTTTTCAAAGTTAAGTATGATAATTCTAATCTGGTTAATGAATTAATTACTAATCTGGAAGATATAACAAAAAACATTA
>JAGLDO010000236.1 GCA_023145555.1 Bacteroidales bacterium | reverse complement strand
CGAAAAAAGCTAAATCGCCGGGCTTTGCTTTATCAATAAAACTAATTTCTTTCCCCAACTCAACTTGTTGCGATGCATCTCTCGGAATTTTTATCCCATTAAGTTTATATACAATTTGTGTAAATCCCGAACAATCAATTCCAAAAGGAGTGCGACCACCCCATAGATATGGAGTATCAACATAATTTACTGCAAAATCTTCGGTTAATGCACGAATATCATCTTCTTCGTGTTTTGAAATATCTCCATAAAAAAAGAACTGCTCGTCATCAATTTTAAACGATTTGTTTTCAGCATCATAAAAAGGTAAATTACTTCCTGATACAATCATAAAGGGAGTCTCCTTTCTAGCTCTTTGAACAACATTTATAGTCTCATGCGACACAAAGCTTATCTCATAACTTAATCTCTCATAAGTATCTGAAGTTATATAGTAACACATTTTCTCATCAATCCAACCTTCATAATCATCAAAAAACAGATGAATGAAGCACCATCCGTTATTTTTCTCAAGCACCTTAAAATGCTCGCCAAACAAAATTTGTGTTACCATCTCACTTTTGTCGCTTGGTTCTTTCCTAACCGGAATTATACTTAAATATGCTAAACCATATTCCATTTGCTTTTATTTTAGAATGTCAAATATAATAAAAATAATATATTATTTTACTGAAATAATCATGTTAGAATAAAATATATCAAAATTATTTATAAATTTGTTTGTAATAAATAAGAATTTTCAATTATGAAGAAAACTGTAATTAAAAACAGCTTACTTATTGTCTCGTTTATCTTAATTAATTTTATTTTAATAGCGGCAGAAAAAAATATAAAAGAAAGTTCCTCTGAACTTCTTACAATTTTTTGGTTTATTTCCTTATTTATTGGGATAGTAATTACGAACTTTAATATTTATGAAAATGTTAAACTCAAATCAAAACGCTTTCTTTTAACATGTTTGATAATTTGTACTATTTTTGTTTTTAGTTGGGGTTTTGTATATTTTTTAAATTGGTATATTATTTACCCTATAATTAATTGATGAAATAAAAACCTAATTTGATTACTAAGAAAAAACAAACTCTTAAAAAAATAATCATGACTAAATTTTTCAACACCTTAAAAAAATATTATAACATTGCTTTTAAAACATTACTTTTCGTAATAACAGTTATAATAATACTTTTTTTATTCCCAACTCAAGGTAAATTTCGTTTTGAGTTTCAAAAAGGTTCACCATGGAAACACCAAAATTTAATTGCGCCTTTTAATTTTGCAATACAAAAATCTGATAAAGAAATAACTATTGAAAAAGACAGCATACTAAATAATTTTAAGCCATATTTTAAATTTGACAATGAAATACAAAAAAAACAACTTGATTTATTTCATAAAAATTTCAATAATAATTGGAAAAATTATAATACTAAAAACACATCAAAAGCTAAATCGAATGTATTAAAAACAGAATATTTAACCTATTGTGACAGCTTATTAAATAATATTTATATAAATGGTGTTGTTCAGTTTTCAGAAATATTACAACAAACAAAAAAAGGTTCTTCAATTATTGTTGTTAAAAATAATGTTGCAGAAGAGCGTGATATATCAAAGATTTTTACCCCAAAAATTTCATACAACTACATAAAACAAAATATTTCTAAAGAATTTAAAACCTACAAAAAATCATCTGAGAGAATTAATTTTCTTAATTCATTAAAATTATATGAATATGTTGTTCCGAACTTATTTTATGATGAGGAGACTTCAAATAAAATAAAACAAAATTTAATTAATGATCTTTCCCTTACAAAAGGTATGGTGCAAGCCGGTGAGCTAATTGTTACAAAAGGCGAAATTATTAATACAAAAAAATTTCTAATTTTAAAATCATTAAAATCAGAGTATGAAAAATCATTAGGTTCATCAACAAATTATCATCTGATTTTATTAGGACAGATTATATTAATATTTGCATCAGTATTGGTTCTGTTTCTATTTCTTTACAACTTCCGAAAAGAAATACTTAAACACAATATCAAAACCACATTTATATTATTACTTGTGCTAATAACTGTGATTACAGCCTCAATGGTAATAAAATCAAATGTAATAAGCCTTTATGTTGTTCCTTTTGCAATATTACCAATAATTATCAGCACTTTTTACGACGACAGACTTGCATTGTTTATTCATACAATTACAATATTATTGATAGGTTTTATTGTCCCAAATGGTTTTGAATTTGTTTTTCTCCAATTTATTGCTGGTATTATTGCTATTTTTAGCTTATCGCAAATTCATCGACGAGGTCAATTATTTCTTTCATCAATTTTAGTAATTATTTCTTACTGTATTGTATATTTTGGTATGGCAATTATTCAGGAAGGAAATATTCGCGAAATAAATTTATATAATTTTGCATGGTTTGCAGGCAATGGTTTATTATTATTATCAGCTTATCCATTAATTTATTTATTTGAGAAACTTTTTGGATTTTTATCAGACATAAGTTTAATGGAACTTTCAGATACTAATAACCAATTATTACGCGAATTAGCAGAAAAAGCTCCAGGTAGTTTTCAACACTCTCTTCAAGTTGCAAGCTTAGCCGAAGAAGCTATTTTTAAACTTGGCGGCAACCCGCTTTTAGTCAGAACAGGAGCTCTTTATCATGATATAGGAAAATCATTTAATCCTCAATATTTTATTGAAAATCAAGTTGCGGAAAATAATCCTCACGATAAATTGAGCTTTGAGAAAAGTGCACAAATAATTATTGAACATGTTACAAAAGGTGTTGAAATTGCAAAAAAAAATGGCTTACCACATCAAATTATTTCGTTTATCGAAACACATCACGGTACTACAAAAACTAAATATTTCTATCGTTCATTTATAAATAAATATCCTGATAAGGAGGTAGATGTCAGTAAATTTACATATCCGGGTCCTGCACCATTTACAAAAGAAACAGCAGTATTAATGATGGCAGATTCTGTTGAAGCTGCATCAAGAAGTTTAAAAATATATACTGATGAAACAATTAACGAGTTAGTTGATAATATTATTGATGCTCAAATAAGTGAAGGACAGTTAGACAATGTAGAACTTACTTTTAAAGATATCACTACAATTAAAAACATTTTTAAAAATAAAATTAAAAACATTTACCATACACGTATTGAATACCCTGAAGAGAATAAATAAATTGTTAAATTGCTATATTGTTAAATTGTTGGGGAAGAGTTTGGGATGGGTGCGTTAACTTTGTTTAAGTTGCTGAGTGGAGAAAAAATAAGGCGTAGTCAGAGACTACAGCTAGTGGAGGCACTGCGATGGCAAAAGTCCGCAATTGAATTTATTTTTTTGTTGTGGTTTGTAAAAATTTAATTATTCTTTAAAAATTTCTCTATCGTTATCAATTATTTTGTTAGCCTGCGTAATTTCATTTGTTTTGTTTAATTTCCCGAAACTTTATTCATATAACTTTTGTTTTTACCCTCTATTTTTTTACAAAATGA
>JAGLDO010000235.1 GCA_023145555.1 Bacteroidales bacterium | reverse complement strand
GCAGAATATATTCCGTTGGAATAAACTGAATATGTTTTTGTTGAATCTAATGGGTCCGTTTTATAATAGCCCCATTTTGCATTGCTGAAATCAGGTCGATAACTAAGTGTAACAGATGGAGTTAATCTATGTCGAAGAGCCTTAATAAATGATTTTTTAAACTGATACATCCCATAAATCTGTGTATTAAGTGATGCATTGTAATTATAATCAAAAACTCTATTAAACCCATTTATAGTATCTGTTACCAAAGTGGTGTCTGCCTCATTTATATATTTATTAAGATAATTGAAATACCAACGTTCAGTATAATTAATAGATGGCGAAGCTGTAAAATATTTTAATATTTTAAATGATGTACTTAAAGGTATTTTGTGAACTACACCATATTTAAGCTCATCTATTGTTTCTTGAGTGAATAAGCTTGTGTCAATAATAGAGACTGTATTTTTTAAGTTAGAAGAATAGCTAATTCCTATCTTTTCAAACCATTTGGTTTTTCCAATATTATTCTTCATCTTAAACGGGAATATTCTTTTCATATTAAATGTCATCTCAGGCAAAGTAAGGTTTACAATACTGTCTATGCTGTTTTGAGAATGATTAAAGTTGGCTGAAAAATTAAAAGGAGTTCCCTGAAATGTTTTGTCGTAATGAATACTTGATTGAGTTGTATTTTTTAAATGTGCTGCATTATTATTAGAACTGTATTTGTCATAAGAAGAAGATCCTAAATTTACATTTGCAGAAAAATTGCTGTTAGGGTTTGCCTTTGGGTCTTGCGAATGTCGCCACAAAATTTTATATTGCTTTGTTTTCATGTAATCTGATAAACCTTTTTCACTAACAACCAAATCGCTATAACTAACATCTATATTACCAGAAAATTTATATCTTTTTTTATACCTCGATCTTACATTTGCCTGCCAAGTTCCTTTTGAATAAATATCGCCTCTAATAGATAAGTCAACATTATCGTTTATTGCTTGGTACCAACCACCATTTCGTAAATAAAACCCTCTACGTTTTTCTTCACCATAAGTAGGTATTAAGACACCTGACTTACTGCTTTTTGTGTTTGGGAAAAAACCAAAAGGTATTCCAACAGGTAAAGGAATATCTTCAATAACCAAGTATGCAAGACCAGATACAATCTTATCATCAGGTATTACTTTTGCTTTTGTTAATGCAATATAAAAATGAGGATGTTCTAAATCGCAAGTAGTATATTTACCGTTTTTTACACAAATTTCATTAGAAGGCAGTTTTTTTGTTGTTTCACTGTGCAAATATCCACCCGATTGTTTAGAAAAAACACCTTTAATAAGACCTTTCTCGGTTTTAAAATTATATATAATCTTTTCAGATTCAAATTCCTCTGAACCTTGTTTAAAAATTGGTTTACCAATAATTTTTTTTAGGCTATCGAGAAGTCCTGTTGCAAAAACTTCGTTTTTTTCTAAATCCAATTCAATGTAATCAGCCTTTAATTCGATGTCTTTATATGTAATTTGAGCATCTTTATATAAATAAAGTTTATTTGTGGACTTTGAAAAAATAATTGAATCT
The DNA here is from genome assembly GCA_023145555.1 of Bacteroidales bacterium. GTDB lineage: Bacteria > Bacteroidota > Bacteroidia > Bacteroidales > B39-G9 > B39-G9. The sequence goes on along the minus strand of JAGLDO010000235.1, from coordinate 4,259 downwards.
GCGGCAGAATAGTCAATTATTGCATCAATAGTTTTTGCTTTAGGCTTTTTTATTTTAATAGAATCTTGATTTGTATTTTGTGTGTTTTTTATAGAATCAACATTTTGTGCATAATTCTGAGAAAAAATGCAGAAAATAAATATAAAAACAAAAACCTTTTGTAGAAATTTTATTAGCAACTTAAAAATATTATTTTTGTTTAAAATTAGCCTCAAAATTAATTAAAAAATTTTTAGAAACATCATGTATAAAAATATTAACGCAATTTTTTTAATAATATTAATTATCCTGTTTAATATTAATACAATTATTTATGCTCAGTCTGAAAACAAGCAAATGATTATTGTATTAGATGCAGGACATGGAGGTAAAGATTCGGGTGCAATAGGGCGAAGAGGACAAGAAAAAAATATTGTTCTTGCAATTTCATTAAAATTGGGCAAATTAATTGAAGAGAATCTTAAAGACGTAAAAGTAATTTATACACGTAAAACTGATGTTTTTATTGAATTAGATAAACGAGCAGAAATAGCAAACAAAAATAAAGCTGATCTTTTTATTTCAATTCATGCAAACTCAAATAAAAAGACAAAGCCATTTGGAGCAGAGACCTATGTAATGGGATTGCATAAAACACAAGAAAATCTTAATGTTGCAAAAAGAGAAAACTCAGTAATTGTTTTTGAGGAAGATTATTCAAAAAAATATGAGGGATATGACCCAAAATCATCAGAATCATATATAATATTCTCCCTAATGCAAAATGCTTATTTAGAGCAAAGTTTGTCATTCGCATCATTTGTTCAGGGAGAAATTAAAAATTCGGCAAAACGAAACGACAGAGGTGTTAAACAAGCCGGTTTTCTTGTTCTTTGGAACACAACAATGCCTAGTGTTTTAATTGAAACAGGTTTTATTTCAAACAAAAAGGAAGAAGACTATCTGCTTTCAAAGCAAGGAGTTGATGCTATTTCAAAATGTATATATAATGCTCTTTGCGAATATATTATATCAATAAAAAACAAAACTGTTGCAGAAACAACAAATTTTATTGTTAATAATAAAAATGCTGAAGATAATTCTAAAGATACAGTACTTTTTAAAATTCAAATATCTTCATCGTCAAAACAAATACCTTTAAATTCAAATCATTTTAAAGGATGTAAAAGTGTTGAAGAGTTCAAAGTTTCAGAATCCTCTTATAAATATACAGTAGGTTGTGATACGGATTTTAAAAATATAAAGAAAATGCAAAAATCTATTAAACAACATTTTCCTGATGCGTTTATTGTTGCTTTTAAAAATGGAAAAAAAATTCCAATTAATGAGGCAATTAAAAAATAAAAAAGTATTTTTAACAAACTCTAAAAAAAACATTTTGAAAATTTCAGAACATACAAAAATCGGATTTATTGTTGTTGTTTCATCCTTGATATTAATTTTTGGAATTAATTTCTTAAAGGGTAAAAATTATTTTGTAGAAGAAAACTACTATTTTGCAATATATGACAGAATTGATGGCTTAACAGAATCAAATCCTGTATTAATAAATGGTTATAAAGTAGGACAAGTAAGAGAAATTAAATTTCTTCCTGATAATTCAGGTCGTTTAGCTGTAAAAATAGTTGTATCTAAGGAATTTAAATTACCGAAAAATACTACTGCTCGCATATTTAGTTCAGATTTGATGGGGACTAAAGAGATAGCATTGATTTTTGATAAATCAGAAGACTATCATAACATTGGTGATACTTTATTCGCTGATATTGAAGGTAGCCTAACTGAGCAGGTTAGTGTTCAAATGTTACCATTGAAAAAGAAAGCCGAAGATTTAATGCAGGAAATGGAAAAAGCTATAGAGGTGGTAAAATATGTTTTTAATGAAAAAACGAGAGATAATCTTAATAAAAGTTTTGCAAGTATTAAATCTGCAGTATATAATCTAGAACATTCATCAAACACTTTAGATACTATTGTTACTTCTGAAAAAGGCAAATTAGAAAGAATTTTTTCTAATGTAGAATCAATATCTCAGAATTTAAAAGATAATAATGAACAAATTACAAAAATCATTAATAATTTTTCTGCTATAAGCGATACAATCTTGCAATCAGAAATAGCATCTACAATATTAAATGCCCATAAGGCTTTAACAGAGATTAATGTTATAGTAGACAAAATTAATAAAGGAGAAGGTACAATGGGAATGTTAATAAACAACGATACTTTATACAATCATATTGAAGATGCTTCCTATAATATTAATCGCTTTGTTGAAGACCTTAGGATTAATCCAAAGAGATATGTTCATTATTCATTATTTGACTTTGGAAAAAGCGTAAATGTTGTTGAAGATAAGCAAGAAACAAATAAAAGTTCTTATAAAATTCAATTAAAGACTTCAAATCAACCTATTCCACTTACACCTGAAAACTTTAAGGGGGTAAAAAATGTTAAAGAAACAATAAATAACGGAATTTATGTTTATACAGTTGGAAATAAAGTTAGCTTAAAAAAGATAAAAAAAATTCACTCAGAAATTAAAAATATTTTTCCAGAATCTGTAATATTAAATTTCAAGAATGGACAAATTTCTCAAATAAAAAACTAATAATTTTTTATTTGGAATTGAAACAATTATTAATCAAAGAGTTGTTCTTTTTTTAAATGGAACACATTAAAAATCAAGACATTATAAAATACATATTTTTTTTCAGGTTTAACTGATTGAAACTAAAAACAATATAGAATATTTGAAAAAGTCAAGTAAAAAAAAATTTTTTTATTACTTTTTTTTTAACAATCTTGCTAACTCAAATGTATAGTATTAAATAATAAAAAATATTCTATTAAATTAAAATGCAAAACACAGATTACGAAAAAGTTTGGGAAAATTTTTTACATGTTATCAAAGATAATGTGCCAGCAATAAGTTATCATACGTGGTTTGAACCAATTCTTCCTGTTAAATTAGAAAATAAAGTTCTTACAATACAAGTACCAAGCCCTTTTTTCTATGAATATTTAGAAGAAAAATTTATTGATATTATTAGAAAGACATTATATAAAGAACTAGGGAAAGATGCAAAGTTAGAATATAATGTTGTAATGGAAAACAATAGTTTTACCAACAACAAACCTTTTACAGTTAAAATTCCTACAGGAGACAAAAAAGAAATAAAAAATAAACCTGTAAATTTTCCTATTGAACAAACAATAAAAAATCCTTTTATAATACCCGGAATCCAAAAATTAAATATTGATCCACAATTAAATCAGAATTATACATTTAAAAATTTTATTGAAGGAGATTGTAATCGTTTAGCCCGCTCTGCAGGATACGCTGTATCTAGCAATCCAGGGGGAACTGCTTTTAACCCATTATTATTATTTGGAAATTCCGGTTTAGGAAAAACACATTTAGCTCAAGCAATTGGAATTGAAGTAAAAGAAAAATTTCCTGATAAAACAGTATTATATGTAACTGCAAATAAATTTCAGACACAGTTTGTTGAAGCTACAAGAAGCAACAACACTAATGACTTTATTCATTTTTATCAAATGTTAGATGTTTTGATTATTGATGATGTACACGAATTTGCAGGGAAATCGAAAACTCAGGAAATGTTTTTTCAAATATTCAATCATTTACATCAATCGGGAAAGCAACTAATTTTAACATCTGACAAACCACCTGTTGAATTGCAGGGTTTGGAACAACGACTATTGTCTCGTTTTAAATGGGGATTATCGGCAGACTTGCAAGAACCTGATTATGAAACAAGAATAGCTATTTTAAAACAAAAGACATATACTGATGGTATAGATATTCAGGATGATGTTGTTGAATATATTGCATCACACATTTCAAGCAATGTACGTGAACTCGAAGGTGCTCTCGTTTCTTTATTAGCTCAGTCAACTCTTAACAAGAAGGAAATTACTTTAGAGTTAACTAAAAAAATGATTAACAAACTCGTTAAGAATTCTAAACGAGAAATCACTATTGATTTTATAGAAAAAACAGTTTGCGATTATTTTAATATGCCTCTTAATTTAATAAATTCTAAAACACGTAAACGCGAAATTGTGCAAGCACGTCAAATAGCAATGTATTTTGCAAAATCGTTAACAAAACAATCGTTGGCTACTATTGGTGCTAAAATTGGTGGTAAAGATCATGCAACAGTATTACACGCTTGCAAAACTGTTAATAATTTATTAGATACAGACAAACGATTTAAAGTATATATTAACGA
>JAGLDO010000234.1 GCA_023145555.1 Bacteroidales bacterium | reverse complement strand
AAACTTATTTTAGGACAAGACATTTCATATAAATTTCCATTGTGTCAGTTTTTTTTTGCATGAATGCTAACACCCAAATAAGACACGCCAGCATGTCTTATTTCCTATGTGTTTAATAATTAAACCAAAGTTAGCAAAAAAATACAAAAAAGATATAAATTGGAATTATAATTTTTTGAAAATTCGTTTTAAGTGCTTAGAAAACACAGACAATATGTCGGCGCCGGTCGGGACTTATATTAATTCCCGGTTCACCTAAAAATATCCATCATTACGTATGACACGTTGTTGAACGAAACTAAAGGTAGTTAAATTTGGGTTTTAATCAAATTCGTATATATATTTATTTACTTGATTAGTTTCACAAGATTGTTGTCGACAACTTGTATAATTAACAACTTTGAAAGTTATTATTTTATTTATAAAATAAAAAGGATTTTTTTTAAAAATTCAATTTCATTTTAAGAAATGCCATAGTAAATTTTTGCCTCTCTGTTTGCGTTGTAGTATTATTAATTAACTCAGCATTAAAATACTGAACAAAAGCAGAAAAGTCTAAATTATTTTTTAAGCTATAGCTCAATGAAAGTCCTGCATAATAACCTTTTAATTTGGGGAAATACATGCCTGATAAAGTTGCATTTAACAATGGAGTTATGGGATATGTTATTTGAGAAAAAAAAGTATATTTTGTAAATGCTAAACTACGCACATTTAGTGTTTGGGAATAATATTGCTCAAAGTCGGTGAAGTTAATATTATCAGTATTATCGGTAAATAAAAATTCAGCTTGTAACATTAACGAGTTTTTAAATGTATAATCTAAACCGACAGAACTCATAAATTGTTTAGAATCGTTAACATTATCTTGCGGTACAAAATAAGAAATTTCACCTCTAAATCCGGCATCGCCAAGATTACCCGACCAACCGGCTCCAATCACATAAACAGTATCGTCAAGAATTCCGGTAAGAAATTGAAAATCGTAACTAAACATATTGAATTTATATAAAGCAGCAGCAGTTGTTTTAGTATCACAATTTAATTTTGCAGCAAGTTCAATAGACGAAGCAACTCCGGTATAATACTGAAGACGAACAGCATCAGAACCGGGATGTTCAATATAATCGAAATCAAAAAAAGAATATGCATTAAAAATGTCATTTGGGTTCCAAACAAATGTTTGTCCCCAGTTTAGTCTCTGTCGTCCTATGGTAGCTTCGAAATTGCCGGATGAATATTTTAACCATAAACGATCTACTGTGGAATTAAATATACATGATTTTTTGTTTATTATATTTGCTGTAAGTCCAAAATAACCATTATCTTTTTCCAACTGCTTGTCATAATCCGTTGTATATTTTAATGTCTCACCTGTAAAAAAACGATTTCTAATCTGAATACTTGCTGTAATTGCATCAGTAGGATACCAACAAAAATTTAAACGGTTATGAAGTAAATTATCATTTACCCAATCACCACCAACATCCTGAAACATAACTGATTGCATGTTTGTAATATATCCGTTAAAATCGTATTTCGGATTTTCATCTTGACCAAAAGAAAAGTAGCCTAAAAACAATAACAAAATTGAGATAAATATTTTTTTATTATGATTATAATCTGCCATCTCTAATTCCTAATTCCTAATTATTAATTCTTAATTATTAATAAATTATTCTACCTTTTTATCGGCTACAACCTTACCGTCTTCTACTGTAATTATTCTACGAGCTTTATTAACTACACGAGCATCGTGAGTTGAGAAGATAAAAGTAATATTTTCATCTTTATTCAATTGCTTCATAATATCGAGCAGTTTTTCGGTAGATTTTGAGTCGAGGTTAGCGGTTGGTTCATCTGCAAGAATAAACTTAGGTTTAGAGGCTAAAGCTCTGGCAACTGCCACTCTTTGTTGTTGACCTCCTGATAGTTTATTTGGTCGGCTGTTCATCCTATCGGCTAAACCCACTGATGTTAAAAGTTCTTTAACTCTTGAAAATCTTTCTTTTTTTGATTTGCCCTGAAGCTGCATAATAAACTCAATATTTTCTTTTGCAGTTAAAACAGGAATTAAATTATAAGATTGGAAAACAAAACCGATATTTCTCATTCTAAAATCAATTAATTTTCTTGATTTTAATTTATTAATATAAATACCATCAATAACAACATCTCCTGTTGTAGGGTCGTCTAAGCCTCCAATAATATTTAATAACGTTGTTTTGCCTGAGCCTGACGGTCCAACAATAGCTGCAAACTCACCTTGTTCAAACGACAAGTCAATCCCATTAACAGCATTCACCTGAACCTCTGTTTCGTGATATACTTTTGTAACATTTTTAACCTCAATAATACTCATAATACTTGGTTTTTAAAAGTTGTAATATTTTAACTATTTCATTCATAACCCTTTGGCTTCGCTGTCATTAATTGTCATTACGCTACGCTGTTATTTATTTCACGTCATTAATTGTCATTTATTTCATGTCATTTTTTGTCAGTTGCTTTTATTTTACCAATTGAATTTCCTAAAATCCGCAAGTGAATTTTTATTCGTTTACAGATTAAGTAACTATCCGTGGCACGGTTAATTTATATGGATGACAGCAAATTATAATTAACTTGCTGATTAACAACAAATCCGTGCCACGGTTTGCGGACTAATTGTTTTCAAATAGTATCCTTTGAAAAATAGTCCCATTTTATTACTATTTCCATTGATAATTGATAAACTTTTAATTCTTCTAATTTCATATCTATTAACTTTTCATTGACTATCAATCACTTTCCATGACAATTAATTCGACACTTCCAGGTCTTTCAGACTCTGGAAGGTCTATCAATGACAATAAATTACAAGCGCTTATAGTGTAATATTTACACATTTATTCTGCTCTTAATGCTTCCACAGGTTTATTTGATAATGCTTTCATAGCAGGGTAAATAGATGCTAATATTGCAGTAAAAATAACCATTATTGAAAGTATTAAATAAAATGAAATGTCAACCTCGGGATATATAACAGAATCTATTCCGAATGATGATAATCCTTTTGATACAATTGCCAGATTTATTCCATAAATATGAAAAAACAAAATATTTAATAAACTAATTAATGTGCCAATAGCAGCTCCAATAATTGAAAGTAAAATAGTTTCACTCACAATCATATTAAAAATTTTAATTTTCGACATCCCAATAGCCATTAACATACCAAATTCGTGAGTTCGTTCAAAAACCGCCATAAGCATAGTGTTTATTATTGCAAATGTTAATGCTAAAAGAATAATTGATAAAAATAAATATGACACAGAATCCATCAACGATGACATCATCTTTAAATCAGCTTGTGATTCATCCCAACTTTGTATGCTTAAATTGTTAAATTTTAATTTTAAGTCTTTTACTAATTTTTTGGTGTTTTCGTCATTAAATAATAAAATAGCAATTTCGTGAGCTTTATAATTTTTCGGATTTTCGTAAACAAGTTTGTCTAAATCATTATTCAAAACAAAAACATGTGTTTCGTCAAAAAAAGAATCGGCAGTTTTAAAAATGCCAATAACACGAAATGCTCCGCCTATAAGATTTCCTTTATTATTTTGTGTTGTGATAACAATTTTTGAACGAATTTTCGCTTTTAATTTTCTCGCTAACTTTTCGCTAATTAAAATCGGATGCTTTTTATGTCTTGTAAAATAGTTACCCGATGTTATTTTTTTTGAAATATCAGTAACTTTAATTTCCTTATCCGGATTAATGCCATTAATAACAATCCCTGTTCCTGTTTCCGCAGTACTTGCCATTGCCGTTACAATTGTTCTTTTACAAACAGCTTTAACACTTGGATATTGTTTAATAATATTAATTATAGAATCTGCATTATTAATTGAGTATTTTAATTTCTTATTTTTCAGGAAATTAGGATTATGAATTTGTATGTTAGATATTTGTGTTTGAATTGCAGATCTAACTCTTTGCTCTCCCATACCGTTCATGCATGCCATTGAAAATATTCCTCCAAATAAACCAAGAGCAATGGCAGCAATAATAATGCTGCTTCTTAATTTATTTCTCCAGATGTTTTTCCATGAAATAATAAATATCATAATGTTTAATTTTAATTAATTTTGTAATGCTTTTATTATATTCAACTTATTAATCATCATTAATGGATATATTGAAGCAATTAAAGTCAATAAAATAACAATAAAACCTTGATTAACAAATAGACTTGGGTCTAAAGAGAAAGCAAAAATCGGATCGACACCCCATTTTTCCATTGCTTGTGCTGCTTCACCCGTAAGCCTTATCGGATTGTTAAAATAATAGTATATTATAGGTAAACTAAAAGCCAAACCGGAAAATATGCCAATCATACACATAAAAAATATTTCGTAAATTGTAATGATGACGAGTTTTGCTTTTTGAGTTCCAACAGCAACCATAACGGCAAATTCTTTGTTACGCTCAACAATACCCATTATTATAGTGCTGAAAATTCCAAAAGTAATTATTAAATAAAGTATCCCTATCCATAATATGCCTCCTGCATTATCACTTTGAATGCCTTGAACTAATTGTACAAGCATTTGATTCCATTTCATAACTTCATATTTATCTCCCAGTAAAGTTGCTAATCGTTTTGTTGTTTTTTTAATTTTTTTGGGATTATTTACTATAATTGCAATAGATGTTAAACGATTATCGGCAGAATAAAAATATTGACAATTTTTTAAAGTCATATAAACAGTTGTGCTGTTTAAATCCGGAGTCGGAAAATGAATTATTCCTCTAACAGGATATTTATCGGCAGCAGTAATACCATGGTAACCTTGTGATAAAAAAACTATTGTGTCATTTACATTCAGCCTAAGATAATCGGCTAAATCTTCAGCAACTAAAACACCGTTATCATTTTCCGATAAATATTTGCCTTTAATAATTCGTTTTGAGAGTTTGGTAAATTTATTTTCCATTTCAGGGTCAGTACCTATTAACATAACTCCTTTTGTAATATCGCCTACCGATGCTAAAGCAAAAGATTCTAAACGAGGAACATACAATTTAGTATTTTTAAGCGATTTTACTTTATTAATGATTGTATCATTATACTCAAAAGTGTTATTAATGGATTTGTTATCCCAGTATCCATTCTGATGAATTTGAATATAACCTGTGTAAAACTCTACCACATCATTAATCATTTTGCCATAAGAGCCTATTTGCATAGACCTCATTACAGATGCAAGAAACACGGCAAAAAATATTGAAGAAGTAGTAATTAAAGTTCTTCGTTTGTTTCGCCATAAATTTCGCCATGCAAGTTTTATATATTTTTTCATTATTAATATATTATTTAATTTAATAGAACACAGATTTAACTTATTTAACTGATATTTACTGATTTTTTAAATCGTTAGTAAATATTTTCCGCTGCTTTTAATTCTATCATCATTGCGTTTTCATATACCTTTTTAAGAAAACCATATCCTAATTTATTATAAACATTATCATCTGATTTTCTTCATGTTTTGTTGTGAGAAAAAATTATCGTTAATTGGTTTATTAAATTGAAAACTGGTAAATTCTAACACGGTTTTATGTCCTTTTTTTTCAACCGGAACAATTTCAAATCTTGTTGGTATTACTCTATCATCCATTTTCTTGATATTAGAAGCTGTCTCAATGTTAACTAAATAGCCGTCTTCATCATAATATTCAGTTTTCATGGTGTTAAATGACTTTTTGCTTACCCACGAAATAATTTTTCCCCATACCACAGGAGCATCCTCTTTTGGTGTTAGTTCAATTTTGTAACAATCAAGCCCCGCAATTGTCTCACTTCCAATAATTTTATGAGTATAATCAACAACAATAGAAGATTCTTTTAAAAGGTCATCGTTAGTAAAATCTGAGCCCATCCATGATTGCATCATCATTGATGGCGGGATTTTTATCATTCTTTGAATAGTTGGTACCCAGTTCCACATTTCGGTTTTTCGTTTTAAAAATGCTTGCCCTTTTTCTTTTGCAGGAGCAGTAATAAAAATTAATGAGAAATCACTGCCCTTTGACCATGTTTTCATCGAAACTGTACGCGACCACCCCGGTCTTATTACAGTCATTGTCATTTTTCCCTGACTGGTTGTGCCACGCATCTTATCATCAGCTTTTTTAATTATTTCTGTAGCATTTTGAGCATGCAAACTACCCATAGAATATAAGGTAAAAGCAAAAATGGAAACAAATATTTTTTTCATCATAACTTAATGATTTTTAGTTAATTACTTGAATTTTTTAATTATAATTTTTTCTACTTCATTAATAGGAAAATTTTTCGGATCGGAAATATAATCAAGTCCAACACCATCTAACATAGCAATAAGTGCTCTGGCTTCTGCCTCAGGATTTTCAACACCTTTTTTAGTGTAATAATTAATCAGAATATTCATAAAAGGCATTACATACTGCCATATATCATCTGCAATAAGAGCCAAAACAGGTGGTTGCATTATCAAATTATAGTATAATTTCCAAAATTTAAGATTAGATTGTATTGATTTAAAACTTCTATGCACAAAAAACACAAATTGATCCTCGCTAATCGTAATATTTTCATGTAATTTCACATCTTTAATAAGAGAATTAAGACCTTTTACTATAATTTCTTTTACAAGCTCATCTTTGCTCTTAAAATAATTGTATAGCAATCCCTTTGAGATGCCTGCGTGTTGTGCAACTTTGCTTATAGATGACGACAAGTAGCCATTTTCTGCAAATACCTCAAGGGCAGAATTCATTATCTCTTCTATCCTCTCCTCTCTTATCTTTTTTACTTGATTTGTGGTTCGTGGTGACATACTTATTTATTTTACATTTTTTTCGACTGAACGGACGGTCAAAAATATAATTAATAAATCAAAATGCAAAATTAAGTTGCATTATTATATTTTTTTTTATAAAGCAGAGAATGATTAAAAATTCCATAGAAATTCTATTTTTCCTTTACTCCTTATTTCATGCAAAATTTTAATTATTCAAAATTTAGAATATATTTGTATATAAATATGAATATAAATTAAATTAAATTAAATTATTATGAAAAAATTTACTTTAACACTAATTTTTCTTTCTGCATATTCATTGATATTTGCAGGTGGTATTTTAACAAACTCTAATCAAAGTGCTCGATTTATCAGGATGTTATCAAGAGATGCTTCTACCTCAGTTGACGCTGTTTATTATAATCCTGCAGGTTTAATGATGTTAGACAATGGCTTTTATCTTTCATTATCTAACCAGACAATTTTTCAAACAAAAACAATTCAAAATGATTTTCTATTTTTAAATGAGCATAAATATACGGGAGATGTTACAGTTCCTGCTTTCCCTGCTTTTTATTCAGTATATAAAATGGACAAACTTGCAATTTCGTTTGGTTTAAGCCCTAATGCAGGAGGTGGTACAGCTAAGTATAATAGAGGACTACCATCTTTTGAAACTCAAATTGCATTATTACCAACAATGCTAACAGGAATGGGTATTCCTACAACAGCTTACAGTGTTGATATTAATTTCGATGGCTCATCAATTTT